>DATDER010000089.1:0-30024 GCA_036523095.1 Rubrivivax sp. | reverse complement strand
CTGATCGACCACGAACACGGCGCCTGCGACTGGCGTGACCTGCAGCACCAGTTGCAGGCGATCGCCGCCGGCGGCAGTGCGGCCGCGGTGGTGCGTGTGCCCGCGATCGACGCCGTGGCTTTCAAGCGCGCGCTCGACCTCGGCGCCCACGGCCTGATGCTGCCCGACGTGCGCGACGCGGCGGGCGCGCAGCGCATCGTCGAGCTCGCACGGGTGCCACCGCTCGGCACGCGCGGCGCCGCGACTTCCACACGCAACACGGGTTATGGCAGTGCCTACGGGCAGTACGTGGCCACGATCAACGAGCGCCTGCTGCTGATGGCCCAGATCGAGTCGGCCGAGGGCCTGGCGCAGACCGATGCCATCGCTGCCGTGGACGGCATCGACGTCTTGTTCGTCGGCCCCACCGACCTCGGCATTGCGCTCGGTGGCGGCGCGGGCGATCCGTCCGATCCGGCGTTCCGTCTGGCGCTTGAACGGGTGGCGCAGGCCGCCCGGCGCCGCGGCAAGGCCGCCGGTGTGCTGGCGCGTGACGCGGCACAGGCACGCAGCTACCGCGCGCTGGGCTACACCGTGATCGCGATGGGATCGGACCGCGGCCTGCTCGCGCAGGCCATGCGCCAGAACGCGCGCACGCTGAACAGCCTGACCGCATGAGCGCGCTGGGCCGCTCCCAAGCGCGAATCCGGAAGCTCGCGGCGCGCAGGGAAGTCCAATGAGCCACGCCGCCAGCGCGGAGTTGCTGGCGGTCGACCTGGGCACGCAGAGCCTGCGCGTCACGGCCTACAGCGGCAGCGGCCGCAAGGCCTGGACCTGGTCCGCCCCTGTGGATTCGCACATCGACGGCGACGTCTTCGAGCAGTCGCCCGCGCAGTGGTCGGCCTTGCTGATGCAGGGGTTGTCGGCAGCGCAGCAGGCCGGTGTGCGCCCAGCCGCGATCGCTGCTGCCGGCCCGCTCGCGGGTTATGTGGCGCTCGACGCCGCGGGCCAGCCGCTCGGCGCCGCGACGATGTACCCCGACCGGCGCGCGGCGCCCCAGGCCCGCCGCGTGACCGCCGCGCTGGGCGCCTCCGGCAGCGACCGCGGGCTGCGGGTGCACCCTGCCGACCCGCTGCCGCAGTGGTTGCGCTTCGCCGAAAGCCTGCCCGAGGCAGCAAGCCGCACGCACCACTTCGTCGATGCCACCGGCTGGCTCAACCACTTCCTGAGCGGCGAGTGCACCTTGAACCCGTTCACGGGCTTGCGTCTGTACGATGCCGCGCTGCGCCACGCCCTCGGCTGCGAGGACGCACCCTTCGGGCGCATCGTCGACGTCGGCGCAGAACTCGGCACCCTGCGGCCCGCGCTGACCGAGTGTTTCGGCTTCGGCCGCGTGCGGGTCTTCGGCGCCGCCTTCGACAGCAAGTGCGCCTACCTCGGCAGCGGGTTGTCGTTGCCCGGCGAGGCGACCGACATCTCCGGCACCGTGAGTTCCTTTGGCGTCTTCTGGCCGCAGCCGATCGACGACCCGGCGCGCCGCATCTACAGCGTGCCCTTCGACGGCCAGCACCTCGTGCGCGGCTCGACGGCCGCCGCCGGCAGTTCGCTCGAGTGGGCGCGCGGCCTGCTGCACGCGGACCCGGAAGCGCTGGAACACCAGGCCGCCGCGGTGCCGCCGGGGGCCCGCGGCCTGAGCTTCCTGCCCTACCTGTCGGGCGAGCGCAGCCCGCTGTGGAACCCCTGGGCCAGCGGCGCGCTGCTCGGGCTGCGCCTGGACACAACGCAAGCCGACATCGCCCGCGCCGTCTTCGAAGGCCTGGCCTTCTCGGTCGGCCACATCAACGACGTGATGCACGAGCGTGGCATCGTGCTGCGCAACGTGCGCCTGGCCGGCGGGCTGGCGCGCAGTGCGCTGCTGTGCCAGATCAAGGCCGACGTGCTTGGGGTGCCGGTGGCGCGCTTCGTCGATCACGAACTGACCTCGCTCGGCCTCGGCGCCGTTCTCGCGGCGGCCACCGGGCAAGCGGCCGACCTGGCCGAGGCGGGCCGCCGCTTCACGGCCATCGAGCGCTGGTTCGAACCCTGCGACGCCACGCGCCCGGCGCACAAGGCAGCCTGCGAGCGCTACCGCGCCGCGTCGGCGGCGCTGGAGCCGGGATTCACCCGCGACGCCAAGACCGCTGAAACCTGAGAGTTGGCGCTTTGGCCGACAATGGCGCGCCCGCCATGCTGATCAACTTCTTCTACACCCTGCGCGCCGCGAAGCTGAAGGTTTCGGTCAAGGAATACCTGACGCTGCTGGAGGCCCTGAAGGCCGGTGTCATCGGCCCGTCGGTCGACGAGTTCTACTACCTGGCGCGCACCTCGCTGGTCAAGGACGAGGCGCACTTCGACAAGTTCGACCGCGCCTTCGCGGCCTACTTCAAGGGTGTCGAACTGCTCACCGACTTCACCCAGGACGTGCCGCTCGAGTGGCTGCGCAAGACCCTGGAGCTCGAGCTCAGCCCGGAAGAAAAAGCCGCGATCGAGAAGATGGGCTGGGACGAACTGATGGAGACGCTGAAGAAGCGCTTCGAGGAGCAGAAAGAGCGCCACGAAGGCGGCAACCGCATGATCGGCACCGGCGGCACCAGCCCCTTCGGCGCCTTCGGCTACAACCCGCAGGGCATCCGCATCGGGCAGGACAAGGGCCGCAACAAGAGTGCGGTCAAAGTCTGGGACCAGCGCGCCTACAAGGACTACGACGACACCAAGGAACTCGGCACACGCAACATCAAGGTCGCGCTGCGCCGCCTGCGCCGTTTTGCGCGCGAAGGCTCCGATCTCGAACTCGACCTCGACGACACGATCCACAGCACCGCCGCCAACGCCGGCATGCTCGACATCAAGATGGTGCCCGAGCGCCACAACAAGGTGAAGGTGCTGCTGCTGATGGACGTCGGCGGCACGATGGACGAGCACATCCACCGGGTGGAAGAACTGTTCTCGGCCACCAAGACCGAGTTCAAGCACCTCGAGTTCTATTACTTCCACAACTGCGTCTACGACTTCATGTGGAAGAACAACCGCCGCCGCTACAGCGAGAAGTTCGCGACCTGGGACGTGATCCGCAAGTACAACAAGGATTACAAGCTGCTTTTCGTGGGCGACGCGACGATGAGCCCCTACGAGATCCTGCAGCCGGGCGGCAGCGTCGAATACAACAACGAAGAGGCCGGCGCGGCGTGGCTGCAGCGGTTGACCAACGCCTTCCCCAAGTTCGCCTGGATCAACCCCGAGCCGCAGGGTGTGTGGCAGTACCGGCAGAGCATCGGCGTCGTGCAGCAACTCATGAACCAGCGCATGTTCCCGCTCTCGCTTGCCGGGCTCGAAGGTGCGATGCGGCTGCTGAGCAAATGATCCTCCGGCGTGTCGGCCTGGCGCTCGCGGCGCTGGTGCTCGCTTGCAGCAGCGGTTGTGCGATGTTCAAGCCGGAGGCCGACGACGCTGCCGCGGAGCAACCCGTGCCCGCGGCCCAACCGGCGGTCGTGGTCGAGATCGAAGCGCCCGGCGACCTGAAGCGCTTGCTCGAACGCTACCTGGACCTGTCGCGCCTGGGAGGCTTCGAACGCGGGCGGGCGCTGAGCGATACCGAGCTGTCTCGCCTGATCGACGCCGCGCCGATGCAGGTGCGCGAGCTGCTGCAGACCGAGGGCTACTTCGCGCCCGAAGTAGCCATCGTGCGCACGCCGCCTGTCGCCGCCGATGCACCCGAACAAGTGCGCCTGACGCTCCAGCCCGGACCGCGCACCGTCGTGCAGCGCGTCGACCTCGAAGTCGAAGGGGCGCTCGCACGTGCGATCGAATCCGGCGACGCTGAGGCGCAGCAGACCCTCGACGCGTTGCGCCGGGCCTGGCCGATGAAGCCGGGCACGCCCTTCCGCAACCCGGCCTGGTCCGACGCCAAGAACTCGACGCTGGCGCGACTTCGTGCCGCGGGCTACGCCACCGCGATCTGGAGCGGCACCGCCGTCGACATCGACGCCACCGAGCACCGCGCCCGCATCTACGCCGTGGCCGACTCCGGGCCGCTGTTCCGCAGCGGCGACATCGAGGTCGAGGGCCTCGAGATGCAGGACAAGTCGACGGTGATCCACCTGGCAGCGCTGCGGCGGGGCACCCCCGTGACCGACGCCGTGCTCGCCGAGTTCCAGGAGCGCATGATCAAGGCCGGGCTGTTCGAGACCGTGACGATCACCCTCGATCTCGACCCCGAGAAGGCCGACGCCGCGCGTGTGCTCGTGCGCGTGACCGAGCTTTCGCGCCACCAGCTCACCGTCGGCGTCGGCTTCAGCGACAGCACCGGCGAACGTGTCACGCTCGACCACGTCTACCGTCGCGTCTTCGGCTACTCGGCCACGGTGCGCAACAAGTTCGAGATCGCGCGCAAGGAGCAGACCTGGGACGGCGAACTCAGTTCGCACCCGGGTGAGAACTTCTACCGCAACCTGATCGGCGGCGCGATCGAGAACGTCGAGAGCGACGATGACACCGTGCTGTCGCAGCGCCTGCGGATCGGCCGCACCCGCGAGTCGCAGCGCATCGACCGCTTGTATTTCGTCGAAGCCGAACGTTCGTCGCGCAAGACCGACTTCAGCCGTTCGGACTCGGTCGCCTACAGCGCGAATTACCACTTCGTCTGGCGCGACATCGACAACCCGCTGCTGCCCACGCAGGGTTTCACGATGTCGCTCCAGGGCGGCGCCGGCACCGCGCGCGACAGCAGCGGCGCCAGCGGGCCCTTCGGCCGCGCCTACGGCCGCTTCACCGCCTACCACCCGCTCGGCCTGGGCTGGTATGGCCAGGCCCGGCTCGAGGTCGGCCAGGTCTTCGTGCAGAACGACCTGGCGATTCCCGATGCCTTGCGCTTTCGTGCCGGCGGCGACGACTCGGTGCGCGGCTACGACTACCGATCGCTCGGCCCGGTCGAGTCCGGCGCCGTGGGCAGCGGCAATGCACTGCTCACGACCAGCATCGAAGTGGCGCGGCCGATCCTGACGTCGATGCCTTCGCTGTGGGGGGCCGTGTTCGTCGACGCCGGCAACGCCGTGAACAGCTTCAGCGACTTCAAGGCCGTGGCGGGCAGCGGTGTCGGCCTGCGCTGGCGCAGCCCGGTCGGCCCGTTGCGGCTCGACTGGGCTTATGCACACGAACTGAAGACCTCGCGTCTGCACGTCGGTGTGGGGATCGTGTTCTGATCGACGCCGGCATGTCCGACCAGCCCACGCCCGCACCGCCCGCAGCCGCGCCCAAGAGCCGCTTTGCGCTTGCACGCACCGGCGCCTGGGCGCTCGGCGCCGCACTGCTGGTGCTGCCGGTCGCCGCCGTCTTCGGTGTCTTCAGCGTGTTGCGTAACGAGGCCGGCACGGCATGGCTGCTGCAGAACGTGCCCGGTCTGCAGGTCACCGCGCCGCGCGGTGCCTTGCTCGGCCAAAACTTTGGCGCCGACCGCTTGAACTTCAGCTGGGCCGCGGGCGCGGCCGGGGTCGAACTGGAAGGTGTCGAACTGCGAGGTGCCCATTGGCGCTGGTGGCTGCGCCCGGGTGTCTGGGCCGGGTTGCAGGCCGACTCGCTGACGGCGCGGCGTGTCCACATACGCAGCGGCCCTCCGTCGGAAACCCCGCTCACCGCGCCACGCACCTTGCGCCTGCCGGTGGAAGCGCAGATCGCGCGCGTCGCGGCTGATGAGCTGCAGATCGACGAACTGCCGCCGGTGCGTGCCTTGTCGGGGCGTGTGCACGCCGGCGCCCAGGACGGCGCGCTGCACCGCATCGACAACCTCGCCTTCGAGTGGGACCGCCTGCGTGGCAGCGGCCAGGCCCGGCTCGAGGCCGACGCGCCCTTCGCCCTCGACGCCGCACTCGCGCTGCAATCGACCGCGGGCACACCCTGGACGGCGAGCGCCAGCGCACTCGGTCCGCTCACCGCCTTCGAGCTCAGGACCACGCTGCGCGGCGAGGCCAAGGCCGGGCAAGCGCCACCGGCGCTCGAAGCGCAGGTGCAGCTGCTGCCCTTTGCCGCCTGGCCGGTCGGCACGCTCAACGCCCGTACCCAGGCGCTCGACCTGTCGGCCCTGTCTAGCCAGGCGCCGCAGACGCGGCTGTCCGGGCGTGCGGTCGTGACGAGCCAGGGCATGGCCGCGCCGATCGGGGCCCAGATCGACTTCGACAACACGCTGCCCGGGCGCTGGAACGAAGGGCGCCTGCCGGTGCGCCGGCTCCAACTCGGGCTGCTGGCCGACCCGGCGCGGCGCGACCGCGTCGAGCTCGACACCTTCGACATCCAGTTCGGCGACGTCAGTGCCGCGGCCGGCCGCTGGAGCGGCAGCGGCACCTGGCTCGGTTCGATGTTCACGCTCGAGACGCGCATGGCGGCGCTGCGCCCGCAATTGCTCGATGCACGTGCCCCGGCGATGACACTGACCGGCCCCCTCTCTCTCAAGATCGACGGCCTGCCCTCACCCGCCGGCACGGCACAGGCGGGCGACGTGGCGCGCGCGCTGCAGGTCGCGTTCAAGGGCGCGCTCGAGGGCTCGATCGACGGCGCACCGCAGCCGGTGTCGCTGACGGTCGAGGGCGACGCCAACACGCACCGCGTCGAGTTGCACAAGCTGCACGCGCGCTCCGGCGCCGCCAGTGCCGAGATGAACGCGAGTGCCGAACGCACACCCGGCCCGCGCTGGCAGGTGCGCAGCGAGGGCAAGCTCGTCGACTTCGACCCCGTGCCCTGGTTCCCCGGCGCGCAGGGCTCGGCCTGGCGCAAGGGGCCGCACCGGCTCAACGCGGGCTGGAAGCTCGACCTGGCACTGGCCGAGAGCGCGCTGCGGGAACCCGTGCTGCAGTGGCTGCAGACGCTGCAGGGCGAGGGTTCGCTCCAGCTCACGAACTCGCAGCTCGCGGGCGTGCCGGTGCAGGCCCAGCTGCAGCTTGGGCAGGACCCGGGCGCAGCAAAGGCGCAGCGCAGCCGGGCCCAGGGCGAGGTCCTGCTCGGCAGCAACCGCATCACGATCGACGGCAGCGGCGACCCTGCGGGCAGCGGCGAAACCGACCGCGTGCGGATCGAGGTGAGCGCCGGCGCGCTCGCAGAGCTCGCCCCGCTTGCGGCGTTGGACCCGGCGCTCGCGCCCTGGGCGCCGCGCGGCGGCAGCCTCGAAGCCACGGTCTCGGCCGACGGGCGCTGGCCGCTGCTGCACACCGAGGCCGACGCGTCGTTGAAGGACGTGCGCCTGGGCGAACTCAACGTGGCACGTGGCAGCGCGGGCTGGAACCTCGACCTCGGGCGCCAGCAGTCGCTCAGCGTGCGTGCCGAGCTGAACGACATCACGCTCGGCACGCGCCGTGTCACCGTGCTGCGCGGCGAACTGAGCGGCACGCTGGGTTCACACCGCCTGCAGCTCGACATGGCGGCACCGATCAACCCGCCGGGTGTGCTCGAACGCGTGCTCGCGATCAAGGCCCAGGCCGGTACCCAGGCCCAGCTGGCGGCCGAGGGCAGCTGGCAGGCGGCGCCGGGCGGTGGCGGCACCTGGAGCGGCACCTTGCAACGACTGACCGCCGGAGTCTGGGATGGCAAGACCGACAAGCGTGCGAGCAACGATGCATCGTGGGTCGACGTCGACGCCGTGCGGGCGCAGGTCGACGTCGACGCCCGGGGCGAGGTCAGCGCGGCGAACGCCACCGCCGGCACTGCCAAGCTCGCGGGCGGCGGTGCGCTGCGCTGGAACGAGATCCGCTACAGGGCTGCCGGCCAGCAGCCCGACCTGACGCTGCAGGCCGAGCTGCTGCCGATCGCGGTGGCGCCAATGCTGCAACGGGCCCAGACCGGGATCCAATGGGGCGGCGATCTGCGCATGTCGGCCGCGATCGACATCCGCGCGGGTGAACGTTTCGACGCTGACGTGAGACTGCGCCGCCACGACGGCGACCTGCAGGTGATCGAGAACGGCCAGGTCCAGCCGCTCGGCCTGACCGACGCCGACCTGTCGTTCACGGCTCACGACGGCGTCTGGCTCGTCAAGCCGCTCTTTGCCGGCAGCACGCTGGGCACGATTTCGGGCGCGGTCACCGTGCGCACGAGCCCACAACGCCGCTGGCCCGAGGCCGCGGCACCGATCGACGGCGCGTTGCAGGCGCAGGTGCCCAATCTGTCGGTCTGGGCGCGCTGGGTGCCGCCCGGCTGGCGCATCGAGGGCGAAGCATCGACCGTGGCGCGCGTGACCGGGCGCTTCGGCGCACCCGAGTACACCGGCGAGTTGCGCGGCACCGGCATCGGCGTGCGCAACCTGCTGCAGGGCCTGGAGTTCAGCGACGGCGACGTGCTGATCTCGTTAAAGGGCGACCGCGCCGAGATCGAACGCCTCAGCATCCGCGGCGGCGACGGCACGCTCACCGCACAGGGCGGCGCGACCTTCGGTACCGCGCCGGCGGCGCAGCTGAAGGTGACGGCGCAACGTTTCCGTGTCATCGGCCGCATCGACCGCCAGCTCGTCGCGAGCGGCAACGCCACGCTCGCCTTGCAGCCCGACCGCCTGCGCCTGGAGGGGCGCGTCGGCATCGACAGTGGCCTCTTCGACCTCACGCGCAGCGACGCACCCTCGCTCGACGACGACGTCACCGTACGGCGTGAACAGGCCGACGACAAGCAGCGCGCAGAGGCCGCCACGGTGTCGCCGATCGCGCGCACCGCGGTCGTGGCGATCGACATCGGCCTCGGCGACAAGTTGTTCCTGCGCGGGCGTGGCATCGACACCCGGCTGGCGGGCGACCTGAAGGTCAGCACCCCCGGCGGCCGCCTGGCGGTGAACGGCAGCGTGCGCGCTGTCGATGGCACCTACAACGCCTATGGCCAGAACCTCGAGATCGAACGCGGGCTGGTCGTCTTCTCGGGACCGGTAGCCGACCCGCAGCTGAACATCCTCGCCCTGCGCCAGAACCTGGACGTGCGCGTCGGGGTGGCGATCGCCGGCAGCGCCACCAATCCGCGGGTCAGGCTCTACAGCGATCCCGAGATGAGCGAGACCGACAAGCTGTCGTGGCTGATCCTCGGTCGCGGCCCGGACGGCCTCGGCCGCACCGACACCGCGCTTGTCCAAGGCGCGGCCCTGGCGCTGCTGGCCGGCGAGGGCGAGGGGCCGACCGACAAGGTGCTGAAGGCGATCGGCATCGACGACCTGTCCTTTCGCCAGACCGAAGGCGACACACGCGACACCGTCATCATGCTGGGCAAGCAGCTCAACCGGCAGTGGTACGTCGGTTACGAACGCGGCGTGAACGCGGCGAGCGGGTCGTGGCAGGTGATCTACCGCATCGCACAGCGCTTCACGCTGCGCGCACAAAGCGGCGAGGACAACTCGCTCGACCTGATCTGGACCTGGCGTTTAGGCGAGGATCCGCTCGGTCTGAAGTCGCCGAAGAACACCAAGAAGCCGGACTCGCCACCACCGAAGTGATCGTCCGTCAAGACATCAAGGCGGGCTTGTAGGCGACGACGTCGATCTCGACCTTCGCGTCGACCATCAACCGCGCCTCGGTGGTCGAACGTGCCGGCTTGCCGTTGGGGAACTGCTCGAGGTAGATGCGATTGAAGCTGCCGAAGTCGCGCGCGTCATCGAGCCACACCGTGGCCTTGCAGACGTCGTCGAGCGTGCATCCGGCGAGCGCGAGCACCTTGACCAGGTTCGCAAACACCTGGCGCGTCTGCGCCTCGATGCCGCCGGCCACGATCTCGCCGGCATCGTTGGCGGGCACCTGGCCCGAGACGTAGACGAAGTCGCCCGCACGCACGGCAGGCGAGAACGGCCGCGGCTGGCGGTCGGAGGCGACGGGCGGGTTGCCGAGGTATTCGAGAGGCATGGGGAAGTCTCCTTGACGAAGGTCGAGAGTTTCATTCATTCTCAGGCCCCACCACCGGAGACTCCGCATGGAAACAGTCCAGCATCCCCTGCGCCGCTCGGCGCTGCTCTCGGGCATCGCCGCGCTCGGCCTCGGCGCCTTTGGGGTGCCCAGCGTGTGGGCGCAGGGCGCCTGGCCGACCAAGCCGGTCACGCTCATGGTCGGCTTCCCGCCTGGCGGGCAGACCGACTTTGCCGGCCGCGTGCTGATGAGCGGGATGCAGACGATACTCGGCCAGCCGGTGGTGATCGACAATAAGGCCGGCGTCAACGGCAACCTCGCGGCCGTCGAGGTGCTGAAGGCGGCGCCGGACGGCTACAAGCTGCTGGTCGGCAACGGCTCGATGACGATCACGCAGCACGTCTACACCAAGCTCGGGATGATCGATCCGCGCCAGCTGACGCCGATCGGCGTGATGCTGCAATCGGCGCTGGTACTCGCAGTGCCGTCCACGTCGCCGATCAAGACCTACGCTCAGTTCGCGGAAGCAGCCAAGGCGAAGGCCAAGGCCGGCAAGGGCATGGACTACGGGACGGGCGGCGCGGGCTCGCTGGTGCACGTCACGATGGAACTGCTGCGCGAGCGCATGGGCGGCCCGGCGATGAACCACGTGCCGTACAAAGGCAGCAGCCCGGCAATGATCGACCTGATGGCCGGCCGCCTGGACGCGATGTTCGACGCCACCTCGGTGGTCGCGCCCTTCATCAAGGAAGGCAAGCTGCGGCCGCTGCTGGTCACCGGCGAGAAGCGCGTCCCGCTGTTCCCGGACGTCCCCACCGCGGCCGAGGCCGGCGTCAAGGACTTCGTCATCATCTCGTTCATCGGCCTCTACGGCCCGCCCGGGCTCGGTGCCGACATCGTCGCCAAGGCCAATGCCGCGATGAACACGGCGATGAAGGAGCCGACCGTGGCCAAGGGCATCGTCGAACGCGGCGACGAGCCGGGCGGCGGCACGCCGGAGCAGCTCGGCAACCTGACACGCACCCACTACAAGATGTGGGGCGACGTGGTGAAGGCGAACAACATCCAGGCTGAATGACGTGACTGCGCTGAACAGCGCATGACCGACATCCTCGACCCGCTGCTCGACGCCACGAGCAAGGGCTTCCCGCAGTCCAGCGCACCGCTGCGCCGCTCGGCCATCGGCGCGCAGGGCTGGAACGTGCTGGCCGGCGACCTGCCGTTGCCGCTGGCGGTCGTCAAGCGCGATGCGTTGCAGCACAACCTCGGCTGGATGCAGCGTTTCGCCGACGACGCGGGCGTGCGCCTGGCGCCGCACGGCAAGACGACGATGTCGCCGCAGTTGTTCCGGCGCCAGCTCGACGCCGGCGCGTGGGGCCTCAGCTTCGCGACCGTGGCGCAACTGCGCATCGGCGTCGAGGCCGGCGCGCGAAGGGCCCTGATCGCGAACCAGGTGCTCGACGCCGGTGACCTGGCCGCCATCGGCGCTCTCCAGGCCGAGCACGCCGGCCTGCGCGTGCTGTTCCTGATCGACTCGGCTGCACAGTTGGAGTTGATCGAGGCGACCCGGCCGGAACGGCCCTTCGAGGTGCTGCTCGAGATCGGCGTGCCCGGCGGCCGCAGCGGCTGCCGCACCCACGACGAGGCACTCGCGCTTGCACGCCGCGCCCGCGCGAGCACGGCGCTGCGCCTGGCGGGCATCGAGTGTTACGAAGGCCTGGGCGTGAAGGGCGACACCGAATTCGACCGCGCCAACGCCGACGCGCTGATGGCGCGTGTGAACGAGATCGCGCTGGAGTGCGACCGCGAACAGCTGTTCGAAGCCGACGAGGTTCTTGTCTCGGCCGGCGGTTCCGCCATCTTCGACCTCGTCGTGCCGGCGCTGCGACCCGCGCTGTCGCGCCCGGTGGTCGGGCTGCTGCGTTCGGGCTGTTATGTCACGCACGACCATGGCCACTACCGTCGTCTGGTGGCGGTGGCGAACCTGCGCCTGGGGTGCGACGTCGGACTGCAGGCCGCGCTCGAAGTCTGGGCGCTCGTGCAGTCTGTCCCTGAGCCGGGGCTCGCGATCCTGGCGGTCGGCCGGCGCGACCTGTCGTACGACATCGAGCTACCGATCCCCATTGCGCATGCTGCGCGCGGCGGCCGTGAAGTGCAGACCGCACCGGCCGACTGGAAGATCAGCGGCCTGAACGACCAGCATGCCTACATGCGCTTCGACGGCGAGCCCGGCCTGGCGGTCGGTGACCGCATCGTGCTCGGCATCTCGCATCCGTGCACAACCTTCGATAAGTGGCGCTGGATGCCGGTGGTCGATGCCGACTACCGCGTCGTCGACGCACTCGTCACCTGCTTCTAGTTGACGGCCATGTTGCAGCGCCATCTGCTCGAAGGCGGCCTCGTCATCGACGGTTCCGGCGCGCCTGGCTTCGTCGCCGACGTGCTGCTGGCTGGTGACCGCATCGAGGCGATCGGGGCTTCTTTGCGTAGCAGCGCGGGCGACTTCGACGCCATCCTCGACTGCCGCGGGCTTGTCGTCGCGCCGGGTTTCATCGACGTGCACACCCACGATGACGCGATCGTGCTGCAGCAGCCCGAGCTGCGGCCCAAGATCTCGCAAGGCGTGACGACGGTAATCGCCGGCAATTGCGGCATCTCGCTGCTGCCGCTGGCCACCGACGCCCCGCCGCCGCCGCTGAACCTGCTCGGCACGCGCTCGTTTCGCTACACCAGCGTGGCCGACTACCGGGCCGCGTTCGACGCGGCACGGCCCGCAGTCAACGTGGCGTCGCTGATCGGTCACACGACCTTGCGCGTGGCGACGATGGGCCGGCTCGATCGTGCGGCCGACAGCGGCGAGCTCGCGCGCATGGCCACGCTTCTCGACCAGTGCCTGCAGGACGGTGCGATCGGCCTCTCGTCCGGGCTCTTCTACGAACCCGCGTTTGCCGCGCCAGCCGCCGAGGTGGTCACGCTGGCCAAGGTGGTCGCACGCCACGGCGGCGTCTACACCTCGCATCTGCGCACGGAGATGCAGGCGATCATCGAAGCGCTGCACGAGGCCGGCGACACCGCGCTTGCGGCCGGCGTGCCGCTCGTGATCTCGCACCACAAGTGCGCCGGGCCGACACAATGGGGCCGCACGCGCGAGACGCTGCCGCTGATCGAGTCGCTCGCCGCGCGCCAGCCGGTGGCGATGGACGTGTATCCGTACACCGCCGGCTCGACCGTGCTGCGCGAGGACCTGGTCGACGGCGTGATCGACATCCGGGTCACCTGGTCCGATCCGCATCCCGAAGCCGAAGGGCGGCTGCTGGCCGACATCGCGGCCGACTGGGGCGTGTCGCAGCAAGCGGCTTGCCGCCGGCTGCAACCGGGCGGTGCCTGCTACTTCCAGATGCACGAGGACGATGTCGAGCGGATCATCGCGCACCCGCTGGCGATGATCGGCTCCGACGGGCTGCCGCACGATCGCCACCCTCATCCGCGGCTGTGGGGCACGTTTCCGCGCGTGCTGGGGCGCTACTGCCGCGAGCGCGGGCTGTTCCCGATCGAGCAGGCGGTCTACAAGATGACGGGGCTGTCGGCGCGCAACTTCAAGCTGCACCGTCGCGGCCAGTTGCAGGCCGGCTGGTACGCCGACGTCGTAGCCTTCGACCCCGCACGCGTACGCGACCGTGCCAGCTACGAGCAGCCGCTCGAAGTGTCCGAAGGCATCGCAGCCGTCTATGTCAACGGCGTGCCGAGTTGGTGCGGCGATTCGGCCACCAGCACCGGCCGCGCCGGCCGGTGGCTGGGACGCACTTCCAACGGCGCCGCATGAACGCTGGCGCCGCGGCTGCGCCGCTGATCAAAACACCATCGCAGCAGCGATGGTGCGGCTGGCAGGAATCGAACCTGCGACCCTCTCCTTAGGAGGGAGATGCTCTATCCACTGAGCTACAGCCGCACAGCGAACAGATTGTAGGAGCGGTGCGCCGCATCAAGTGACGAGCTCAGGCGGTCGTTGGAAGTACGCGGGTCGCGCCGCACTGGAGAGCCGCCCCTAAAGCAATGGTGCAGTTTTGGTTTCGCTCTCTAGCGAATGCGCGGACAGTTCGTTCATCGTCGAAAGACATGTCAACGAAAGCACGCATGAACACCCAGAGCCTGAGCAGCGTCACGCTGGAAACGATCGAGAACTGCCGCCACGCCGCCGAGCTGTCGGTCCAGACCTACCGCGCCGGCACCCGCCGCCTGGTCGGCCTCGTCAACGACACCCTGGCGAAGAACTTCGACAGCCGCACCGGCCTCGTCGCGCCCAAGCTGACGGACAAGCTGGCGCAAGTGCGTGGCAGCCTGAGCGACATCATCGTCAAGGGCGTCGTCAACGTGAGCGCGCGCACTGAACAGGTCATCGAGTTCAGCTCGGACAGCGCCGCCAAGGGCGTGACCCAGGTCGCCGAATTCGCCGCCGGGATCGAAAACCGCGTCGCCGCGAACGGCATCGAGACCGTGGCTCGCCTGAGCATGCCGGGTGCCGAAGTGGCCCGCACGCTGTCGGCCAAGGTCGCCGAAGGCGCCGGCAAGCTGTCGCGTGTCGCCGCCGGCAAGCCGGTGAAGGCACCGCGTGCTGCTGTCAAGTCTGTGCGCAAATCGGCCGTCAGCGCCAAGAAGGCGGTCGTGCGCAAGGCCGTCGCGACCAAAACCGCTGTCGCGCGCAAGGCAACGAGTGCCAAGCGCAAGGTGGTCCGCGCCGCTCGCGCCTGATCCTCTGAAGATCCATAGGGCCGTCGTTGGGACGGTGGGTGGGGTCGCGCCGAAATGGCGAGACCCCACTTTCGCATTCACCACAGCGCTAGCAGGCGCCCTTTGACGACCTTGCTCGGCCAGCGCTTGAGCGGGCGGTCGCCGTTGCGGATGCAGTCGCCGCTGCGGATGTCGAAGGCCCACGCGTGCTTGGGGCAGGTCAAGGTACACCCCTCGAGCGCGAGCTGCGGGATGTTCGTCGTCTGGTGCGGGCAGCGGCTGTCGTAGACGCGCCATTCCGTGCCGGCGCGGTGCACGAAGAGCCCGCGGCCGTCGCACTCGACACGCTTCGTTTCGCCGGCCTTGAAACCCTTGACCGCCACCACGTCGTGCCATTCACCGGCAGCGCCCATCGCGCCGGGCTGGAACTCGGGCAGGTCGAGCGCCAGGATGATGTCGACCGCCCAGACGATGCGCGACAGCCCGAGCGTTGGGAACGCCATCAGCAGCGCATCCAGGATCTCCATCGGCGTGCAGCCCTCGCGCAACGCGCGTGCAAGGTACTGGCGAAAACCACGCTCGGTCTGGGCATGCACCTTGGTGATGACCGAGATCAGCGCGCGTGTCTTCGGGTCGAGGTGTTTGCCGCAGTCCTTCAGGAACGCGAAGTAGTGGCCCAGCGCGTCCGGCCGCGCCTTGAGCAGGTAGGTGAGTGCATCGCTCATGCCACCCGATTATCGGCGGCGCTTCAACGCGCTAGCATTGCACGCGACAACAGCAGCACCGGGATCAGGCCCACGGCCACGATCGCCAAGGAGGGCAGCGCCGCCTCGGCCAGGCGCTCGTCGCGCGCGAGGTTGTACGCCACCACCGCGAGCGTGTCGCTGCCGAAGGGACGCAGAACCAGCGTCGCAGGCAGTTCCTTCATCACATCGACGAAGACCAGCAGCGCGGCGGCAATCGCGGAACGCCGCAGCAGCGGCAGGTGCAGCCGCGCGAGCACACGCGCGCGGCCTGCGCCGAGCATGCGCGCGGTTTCGTCGACCGACATCGAGACCCGCGCGTAGCCCGCCTCCACCGACTGCAGCGCCACGGCCGAGAAGCGCACCAAGTACGCGTACATGACACCGAAGACGGTGCCGGTGACGAGCGCGGCGGCGCCTGCGCCGGGCCAGCGCGCCTGCACGTAACCGACCGGCAGCAGGATGCCGATAGCGATCACCGCGCCCGGAACCGCGTAACCGAGCGACAGCACACGCGCGGCCACGCCGAGCACCGCGTCCAGGCGCGAGCCCCGTTGGCGCAAGGCAAAACCCAGGGCGAGCGCGAGCAGCGTGGCCAAGAGCGCAGCGATGCCGGCGAGGCGGAAGCTCGACCAGGCCCACTGCGCGAAGCGCGCCAGCGGCAGCCCGACCTCGTTGGCCACCGCCTCGCGCCAGAGCATCACCACCAGCCACATCACCGGCAGGACAAAGCCGAACAGCACCGGCAGCGCGCACCACAACGAGGCCGCAAACGCTAGGCGGCCTTTCAGCAGCACCGGAAGCGCCTCGCCCGTGTGCGCTGCGCCGGTGCGGCTGGCGGTAAAGCGCAAACGCGCCTGGGCGTGCCGCTCGAGCGCGAGCAGCAGCGCCACGAGCAGCAGCAGCATCGACGCCAGCTGCGCCGCCGCGGTGGCGTCGTTCATCGACAACCAGGCGCGGTAGATGCCGGTGGTGAAAGTGTTCAGGCCGAAATAGGCGCCGACGCCGTAGTCGGCCAGGGTTTCCATCAGCGCCAGCGCCACGCCGGCCGTCACCGCTGGCCGCGCCAGCGGCAGCGCGACCGTGAACACACGCCGCCGCAGGCCCGCGCCGAGCAGCCGCGCCGCCTCCATCATCTGCACCGCGCGTTCGCCCAAGGCGGCGCGGGTGAGCAGGTAGACGTAGGGGTAGAGGCAGAGGCTGAACAGGACGACAGCACTGCCGAGGCTGCGCACATCGGGCCAGAGCGCGCCCCGCACGCCGAGCGAACTGCGCAGCCCGGACTGCAGACCGCCGCTGAACTGCAGCGCGTCGGTGTAGGCATAGGCCAGCACATAGGCCGGCATCGCCAGCGGCAGCAGAAGCGCCCACTCGAAAAAGCGCCGGCCCGGAAAGCGGAACAGCGCCACGGCGGCGGCGGTTCCGATTCCCAGCAGCATCACGCCCAGCGCGACACCCAGCGTCAGCAGCAGCGACTGGCCGGCATAACCCGCCAGCACGGTGGAGGCCTGGTGCTGCAGCACGGCCAGCGCCGCAGCGTCGAAGGCGAACCAGGAGCCCAGGACGCCGGCGACCGGCAGGGCCAGGACCACGCAGAAAGCACTCAGCAGCCAGCGCACCGGAAATGCCGAGGTAAAGAAATGCGAACCATCCTCATTGCGATTGCCCTGGCTATGATAGAGCCATGTTCCTGCACCTTGAACGGGTGACGGTCACCTACCCGCGCAGCCCGGCGCAGCGGCCGGCCGTCGACGCGGTGTCACTCCCGCTGACCAGAGGCCAGATCGGCGTGCTGATCGGGCCCTCGGGCTGTGGCAAGACGTCCCTCCTGCGTGCGGTGGCCGGGCTGGAGCGTGTGAGCGCCGGGCGCATCACGATGGACGGGCACACGCTCAGCGATGCCGCGGGCGGCGTGCACCTGGAACCCGAGGCGCGCCGCATCGGCATGGTGTTCCAGGACTACGCGCTGTTCCCGCACCTGAGCGTGGCCGAGAACGTGGCTTTCGGCGTGCACCACCTGCCGCGCGCACAGCGCGGCCCGCGCGTCCAGGCGATGCTGGACCTGGTCGGCCTCGGTCACGCTGCCAAGCGTGCGCCGCACCAGTTGTCGGGCGGGCAGCAGCAGCGGGTGGCGCTCGCGCGCGCGCTGGCACCTCAGCCGCAGTTGCTGCTGCTGGACGAGCCTTTTTCGAGCCTCGACGTAGACCTGCGTGAACGCCTCGCCCACGACGTGCGCCAGATCCTGAAGAAACACGGCACCACCGCGCTCGTCGTCACCCACGACCAGCTCGAGGCCTTCGCCCTCGGCGACACGATCGGCGTCATGAACAAGGGCCGGCTCGAGCAGTGGGACGACGCTTACACGCTGTACCACCGCCCGGCGAGCCGCTTCGTGGCCCAGTTCATCGGCCACGGGGTGTTCGCGCCGGCGCAGATCGTCGCCTGCGCGGGTGGGCCTTGCGTGCACACCCCTGTCGGCGAGCTCGACGACCCGGCCGAATGCCCGCGCCCAGAGGCCTTCCCCAACGGCGAGTGCGACGTGCTGCTGCGCGCCGACGACATCGTGCACGACGACAACTCGCCGGTGAAAGCCTGCATCGAACGCAAGGCCTTCCGCGGCTCGGAGTTTCTCTACACGCTGCGCCTGGCCAGCGGCGAGCAGGTCATGGCCCACGTGCCTTCGCATCACGACCACCAGCTCGGCGAGTGGATCGGCATCCGGGCCGAGGTCGACCATGTCGTGACCTTCGACCGCGTGGCGACTTGAAAAAGCGCCGCCACCCCTGCATCTGCGGGGTGCAACTTAACACCCCCGAAATCACTCAGAACGTGCTCGGTCTTATACTGAAACAGCCAGCGCCGAAGGCGCGAAGGACGTCGACATGGGTGCCAAACTGAAAGTTGCCGGTTTCATCGCCATCGGCGCGGTGGCCGGCGCGCTGACCACGATGCAGGTGCAGGCGGTCGCGCAGCGCTCGCTGTCACCGCTACCGATCGAAGAACTGCAGCAGTTGGCGGCCGTCTTCGGCATCGTCAAGAGCGATTACGTCGAAAGCGTCGACGAAAAGAAGCTGATTTCCGATGCGATCGGCGGCATGGTCGCCGGGCTCGACCCGCACTCGCAGTACTTCGACAAGAAGAGCTTCAAGGAATTCCGCGAGGGCACGAGTGGCCGCTTCGTCGGCGTGGGTATCGAGATCGGCATGGAAGACGGCCTGGTCAAGGTCGTTTCGCCGATCGAAGGCTCGCCCGCCTTCCGCGCCGGGATCAAGGCAGGCGACCTGGTGACCCGGATCGACGAAACCGCGGTCAAGGGCCTGACGATGGACCAGGCCGTCAAGCGCATGCGCGGCGAGCCCAACACCAAGGTGATGCTGCAGGTCTTCCGCAAGAGCGAGAGCCGCACCTTCCCGGTCACGATCGTGCGCGAAGAGATCCGCACCCAGAGCGTCCGCGCCAAGGTGGTCGAACCGGGTTACGCCTGGGTCCGCGTGAGCCAGTTCCAGGACCGCACGGTCGACGACTTCGCGCGCAAGCTCGAAGAGATCTACAAGGCCGACCCCAACATCAAGGGCATCGTGCTCGACCTGCGCAACGACCCGGGCGGCCTGCTCGACGCGTCGGTGGCGATCAGCGCCGCCTTCCTGCCCGCCGACGTCTCGGTGGTGAGCACGAACGGCCAACTGCCGGATTCGAAAGCGGTCTACAAGGCCGCGCCCGAGTTCTACGCCCGGCGCGGCGGCGGTGACCCGCTCAAGCGCCTGCCCGCGGCGTTGAAGACGGTGCCGCTGGTGGTGCTGGTGAACGAAGGCTCGGCCTCGGCGAGCGAGATCGTCGCCGGCGCACTGCAGGATCACAAGCGCGCCACCATCATGGGCGCGCAGACCTTCGGCAAGGGCTCGGTGCAGACGGTGCGCCAGCTCAGCACCGAAACCGCGCTCAAGATCACGACCGCGCGTTATTACACTCCCAGCGGCCGCTCGATCCAGGCCAAGGGCATCGTGCCCGACGTCTGGCTCGACGAAACCGCCGAAGGCAACGTCTTTGCCGCACTGCGCATGCGCGAAGCCGACCTTGAGAAGCACCTTGCCGGCGCCGACGAGAAAAAAGACGACGAGCGCGAAAAGGCACGCACCGAAGAGCGCAAGAAGATCGAGGACCAACTCGCCAAGCAGCGCGACACGGTCAAGCCCCTGCCCGAGTTCGGCTCGGCAGAGGACTTCCCGCTGCAGCAAGCGCTGAACCAGCTGAGTGGCAAGCCGGTCATCGTCAGCAAGACGGCGAGCGAGCGCAAGGCCGAAGCCAAGACACCTTGATCCTGCCGCAGCCGCACTGCACGGGGCCCATGCGGGCCCCTTCTTCTTTCTCCACCGCCCGATCGTGACCGACGAACAGCTGCTCCGCTACTCGCGCCACATCCTGCTCGACGAGATCGGTGTCGAAGGCCAGCAGCGCTTGTCGGCGGCGCACGCGCTCGTGATCGGCGCCGGCGGCCTCGGTTCACCGGTGGTGCTCTATCTGGGCACCGCAGGCGTGGGCACGATCACGATCGTCGACGACGACGAGGTCGACCTGACGAACCTGCAGCGCCAGATCGTGCACGAGCAGCGCACCATCGGCACGCCGAAGGCCGAGTCCGCGGCACGGCGCATCGGCTCGATCAATCCCGACGTGAAGGTGCACGCGCTGGTGCAACGTGCCGACGCCGCCGCGCTCGATACCCTCGTCGCCGCCGCCGACTTGGTGCTCGACTGCAGCGACAACTTCGCAACGCGCCAGGCGGTCAACGCCGCTTGCGTGAAGCAGCGCCGGCCGCTCGTGTCGGGCGCGGCGATCGGATTCGACGGCCAGGTGTCGGTCTACGACTCCCGCGCGCCCGACGCGCCTTGTTACGCCTGCCTGTTCCCGCCGGACGTTCCGTTCGAGGAGGCGCGCTGCGCGACGATGGGTGTCTTTGCGCCGCTGGTCGGCATCATCGGCAGCGTCCAGGCGGCCGAGGCGCTGAAGTTGATCGTCGGCACGGGATCGTCACTCGCCGGCCGGCTCCAGATGCTCGATGCGCGCTCGATGGAGTGGACCGAGATCCGCGTCGCGCGCCAGGCCGGCTGCCCCGTCTGCGGCGCGCACCACAAGGCTTAAAGTCTGCCGATGGACAGCAAACACGCCGAACTCACCGCACGCAACTTCCCGACGGCGGAAGAAGAAGCGCTCGCCGAGAGCCCGCCGTCGCTCTACAGCGGCCCCGAGAGCGCCTACCGGCTGGCCTTCACCGACACCGACTTCCTGCTGCGCGAAGAGCTCCGCCCGGTACGCATGCAGCTCGAGTTGCTCAAGCCCGAGCTGGTGCAGGACGAACACGGCATCGACTCGACCATCGTCATCTTCGGCAGCGCGCGGGTGCTGCCGCCCGACGCCGCGGCACGCCAGCTCGACAGCGCCCGGGAGGCCGGTGACGCTGCCGCGCTCAAGCGGGCCGAGACCGCCGTCGCGATGAGCCGCTACTACGACGAAGCACGTCGCTTCTCTGCCCTCGTCACCACGCGCTCGCGCAGCCTGGAAACACCGATCTACGTCGTCACCGGCGGTGGCCCCGGCATCATGGAAGCCGGCAACCGCGGTGCGCACGAGATCGGCGGCAAGAGCATCGGTCTCAACATCGTGCTGCCGCACGAGCAGGCGCCCAACCCGTACATCACGCCGGAGCTGTGCTTCCAGTTCCACTACTTCGCGCTGCGCAAGATGCACTTCCTGATGCGCAGCATCGCGCTCGTGTGTTTCCCGGGCGGCTTCGGCACGCTCGACGAGCTGTTCGAGGTAATGACGCTGCAGCAATGCGGCAAGGTGCGCAGCCGCCCAATCCTGCTCTTCGGCCGTGCGTTCTGGACCCGCCTGATCGACTTCGATTTCCTCGTCGAAACCGGCATGATCTCGCCCGGCGACGTGAACCTGTTCCACTTCGTCGAGACCGCCGAAGAGGCCTGGGCCGCGCTCGAAGCGCACTACGGCTTCGACGCTCCGACCACGACCACGGGCGCGTTCGCCGAAGACGTCTGAGGCGGCCGTGACGCACCACGTATCGCTCATCGGCGCCCCGACCGACATCGGCGCCGGCGCACGCGGCGCCAGCATGGGCCCCGAAGCCATGCGCGTGGCCGGCCTGCAGGCCGCGCTCGAAAGCCACGCCGTCGATGTGCTCGACCGCGGCAACCTGAGCGGCCCCGCCAACCCCTGGCAGCCACCTGTGGACGGCTACCGCCATTTGCCCGAAGTCGTTCAATGGAACCAGGCCGTCCACGCAGCCGTGCACACCGAGCTGGCAGGCGGGCGTTTGCCGATCCTGCTCGGCGGCGACCACTGCCTGGGCATCGGCAGCATCAGCGCGGTGGCGCGCCACTGCCGCGACGCGGGCAAGAAGCTGCGCATCCTGTGGCTCGACGCGCATGCCGACTTCAACACCAGCGTGCTCACGCCCAGCGGCAATATCCACGGCATGCCGGTCGCGTGCCTGTGCGGGCACGGGCCGCAAGCGCTGATCGAGATCGGCGGCGTGGTGCCAGCGATCAACCCGAAATGGGTCCGCCAGATCGGCATCCGCAGCGTCGACCCGGGCGAAAAGCGCCTCGTGCACGAACAAGGGCTCGAAGTTTTCGACATGCGCTACATCGACGAGATGGGCATGCGCCACACGATGGAGCTGGCGCTGGCCACGCTCGACGCCAACACCCATCTGCACGTGAGTTTCGACGTCGACTTTCTCGAGCCCGACATCGCGCCCGGCGTCGGCACCACGATCCCCGGCGGCCCGACCTACCGCGAAGCGCAGCTGTGCATGGAGATGATCGCCGACAGCGGACGCCTGGCCAGCCTGGACGTGATGGAGCTCAACCCCGCGCTCGACGTGCGCAACCAGACCGCGCTGCTGGCGGTCGATTTGATCGAGAGCCTGTTCGGCAAGAGCACGTTGATGCGTGCTCGCTCGTGATGAAAGCGTGAGCGCCGACACCCGCTTCGACATCACGATCATCGGTGCGGGCATCGCTGGCGCTTCGCTGGCCTGGCAGCTTGCAGCGCAGGGCCGGGTGCTGATGCTGGAGCGTGAATCACAGCCCGGCTACCACAGCACCGGCCGCAGCGCAGCGATGTTCATGGAGAGCTACGGCCCCCCGCAGGCGCGTGCCCTCACGCGCGCCAGCCGTGCTCTCTACGCCGCGCCGCCGATTGACTTCGGCACCACGCCCGTGCTGGCGCCCAGAGGCGCGCTGTATGTCGGCTGGCAGGGTCAGGAGGCCCTGCTCGACGCCACGCAACGATCGTTGCGCAGCACCGGCACCGCCATCGACCGGCTCGACAAGGCAGCCACGCTGCAGTTGGTGCCGGTGCTGCGCGCCCAGGGCCTGGCCGGTGCCCTGTACGAAGCCGACGCGATGGACGTCGACGTGCACGTGCTGCATCAAGGCTTCCTGCGCGGCGCACGGCGCCGGGGTGCCGTGCTCTGCTGCGACGCCGAGCTGGCCTCGGCACAACGCGAGGCCGGCCGCTGGTTGCTCACACTGGCCGACGGCCAGCGCCTGCACACCGATGTGGTCGTCGACGCGGCGGGCGCGTGGGCCGACGTGGTCGCGCAACGCTGCGGCGCCCGCCCCGTGGGACTGCAACCCAAGCGGCGCAGCGCCTTCACCTTCGATGCGCCCGCGGGTGTCGACCACCGTCCATGGCCCACCACGGCAGGCATCGACGACAGCTGGTACATCAAACCCGACGCCGGCCAGTTGCTCGGCAGCCCGGCCAATGCCGAGCCGGTCCAGCCGCAGGACGTGCAGCCGGAGGAACTGGACATCGCCACCGCGATCGGCCGCATCGAAGCCGACACCACCTTGCGCATCGGGCGCCCGCGCCGCACCTGGGCCGGGCTGCGCAGCTTCGCGCCCGGCGGCGAACTGGTGATCGGATTCGACCCGGACTGCGCAGGTTTCTTCTGGCTCGCGGGCCAGGGCGGCTACGGCATCCAATCGGCGGCCGGGGCAGCCTTGCTGGCGGCCGACTTGCTACATGGCAGACCGCTCAGTGACGCACTGCAGGGCCACGGCGTCGCTGCAGCACCGATGTCCGCAGCAAGGCTGCGGACACCGTAGAGCGATTACTTCTTCAACCCGAAAGCGCGGCGCGCTTGACCGTTCACGAGCATCGAGACGTAGACGTCGTCGCCACCGATCTCGCGCATGTCGAGCAGGCTCCAGGAGCCCGAATCGCCGGTGCAGGTGTAGGTCCCGCCGGATACGCTGACGCCGTCGGCACCGATGGTGCCGGAGTAGACGCAGGTCGGGAAGCCGTCACGGGGAATCGTGACGGTGAGCGTCGCTCCGGCCACGGCGACTTGCATCTGCTCCGTGTGCACGGTCGCGCCAGCGACGGAGGTCACCCCTTCGTAAGTGCCAACCCGGCTCGACAACGGTGCCGGCGGCGTCCGGGCGTCGGTCAATCCGGTGGATGCCATGCCGTACAGGATCTTCGTTTGGCCGTTCCGAGTCAGCTCGACATACCGATCATCTGAGTCGACGCGCCGCAGGGCTACGAGCTGCCAAGCCTGTGGCGCCGAGCCGTCGCAGACGTAGGTGCCATCGCCAGACACGCCGTCGCCAGCTGCGTTGAGGGGAGCGGTGTAGGTGCAGTCAACTTCGGGACTGGCGAAGTTAAGCTGTTCGGTCACGATCTGCAGCGTGTTGCTGTTGGCTGGCACCGAGATCTCCATGTCCACGCTGACAGTGACGAAGTCGGCGTTGCTGGCCGTGCCTTCCAGCCATGTTCCCGTCAGCGAACTGATCAACACCCCGCCACCGCCACCGCCACCGCCACCGCCACCGCCACCGCCACCGCCACCGCCGCCGCCACCACCGCCACCGCCGTCGCCACTGTCACCGCCCCCGCCGCCGCAACCCGCGAGCACGAGTGAACACAAGACCAAGGCCGCCAGATTTTTCATGATTCGCTTTCCCGCTGATGCAGTGACAACCGGTGCGCTTGCGCGAGGGGTCCCAACGACCCGGCTCCGGCGGTTCCCCGTGCCGGGGATACTGCAAGAAGTCTACCCGCAGCGTGTAACCGGGCGCTTACGTCTGCGTCCACTTCGTCACGAACCCGGACTGATGCGCGCACGTTCCTCTTCGCGCAGCCTGAGCACACGCCGCTGCACCTTGCCCGTTGTCGTCATCGGCAGCGCCTCGATGAACTCGACCTCCTTCGGGTATTCATAGGGCGCCAGCTTGCCGCGCACGTGGGCCTGCAGTTCCTGCACCAGCGCCGCGCCACCGACGAATCCGGGTGCCAGCACGACGAAGGCCTTGACCACCGCGCCGCGTTCGGCGTCGGGCTTGGGCACGACCGCGGCGTTGGCCACCGCCGGGTGCTTGACGAGGCAGTTCTCGATCTCGCTCGGCCCAATGCGGTAGCCGGCGGCCTTGAACATGTCGTCGCTGCGGCCCTGGTACCAGAGGTAGCCGCCGGCGTCCATGATCGCCATGTCGCCGGTGCGGCACCAGCTGTCGTCCGTGGCGCCCGTGAATTTGGCACGTGTCGCAGCGTCGTTCTTCCAGTAGCCGAGGAAGAACACCGGGTCGGGGTGGCCGTGGATGTCGAGCCGGTGCAGCGCCACGTCGCCGGGCGTGCCGCGTGCGCACTCGTGGCCCTCGTCGTCGATCACCGCCACGCGGTGGCCCGGGTAGGGCCGGCCCATGCTGCCGGGACGGGCCGGCCAGCCGGGCGCGGGGCGCCCTCGTGCGTCGAGGGTGCGCGCGCAGTTGCCGACGATGTAGTTGATCTCGGTCTGCCCGAACATCTCGTTCACGGTCACACCGAGCTGGCGCTGGCAGTAGGCGAACACGGCGTCGCCCACGGCCTCGCCGGCGCTCATCACGGCGCGAAGCTGCAAGGCGTAACGCGGGCGCGGCTCGGGCACCGCTTTCATCATCGCCTTCAGCGCGGTGGGGAAGAGGAAGGCGTGGGTGACGCGGTAGCGCGCCATCAGATCCAACGCCCGTTCGGGTGCAAAGCGGCCCTGGTAGGCGACGATCTCGCGCCCGAAATACAGGGTGGGCAAGAGCGCGTCCATGAGGCCACCCGTCCACGCCCAATCCGCGGGCGACCAGAACACGGCTTCGTCGACCTGGGAGCGCGGCCCCTGCGGGGCCACGTGGGGAAACCAGTTCTGGCTGCAGACGAAGCCGCTGAGGTTGCCGATCAGCGCCCGGTGCGGGATCAGCGCGCCTTTTGGCGGGCCGGTCGTTCCGCTGGTGTAGATCAGCACCGCGGCATCGTCGCAGAGCGTCCTGACGGTCGCGAACCGCGCCGGCTCGGCGGCCAGCGCGGCCGCCCAGTCGATGTCGCCGCGTCCTTGCGCAGCGCCGACCGCGATCACGCTTTGCAATCCGGGACAGGCGGCGCGTGCGCTGATCAGGTTGTCGACCGCGCTCTCGTCGACGATCGCGACCCGGGCTTCGCCGGGGTTGATCCGGTACTCCAGCGCCTCGGGGCCGAACAGCATCGACAGCGGCATCGCCACGGCACCGAGCTGATAGACCGCTATGTTGGCGACCGCAGTCTCGAAACGCTGGGGCATCACGATCGCGACCCGGTCGCCGCGCGCCACGCCGAGCCGGCGCAGCGCATTCGCCAGCCGGTCGGCCGCTTGCTGAAGTTCGGCGTAGGTGTACGTCGCCACGCGGCCGTCTTCGTGCTCCCAGTGGATCGCCACCGCCCGCGGCGTTCGGCGCGCCCAGCGCCGGCAGCACAGGTCGGCGATGTTGAAGCGCGCCGGCACCTGCCAGCGGAAGCCGGCGTGCAGCGCAGCGTGGCGGTCGGGCGGCTTCATCGCGAAGCGAAGGTGGCCAGCGCATCGCCGGTCAGGCGGCAGATGCGCCAGTCGGGCATCACGGTGGCGCCCATCTTGCGGTAGAAGCCGATCGCGTCCTCGTTCCAGTCGAGCACGCTCCACTCGAAGCGCCCGCAGCCGCGCTCCACGGCCAGAGCGCCCAGCCGTTGCAGCAGCGCCCTGCCCAGGCCGCTGCCGCGGTGTGCAGGCTGGACGTACAGGTCCTCCAGGTACAGGCCCGGCTTGCCGAGGAAGGTCGAAAAATTGGTGAAGAAGAGCGCGAAGGCCACCACCTTCCCGCCCACCTCGCCGACGAGCGCCTCGGCCGCGGGGCGCGGCCCGAAGAGCTGGGGCTGGAGCGACTCCGGCGTGACGACGACCAGGTGTTCCAGACGCTCGAAGACGGCCAGTTCCCGGATCAGGCCGACGATCGCCGGCACGTCGGCCGCGCGGGCGGGGCGCAGGGTGGCGCTTGGCGGGGATGCGGTGTCTTCCATGACGCGATTGTGGCGCCGTGCCGGCGCGCCTCAAGTTTGTGTAACAGAGACCGAAAGAGCCTGCAGCACGGGGCTGCCCTGCTGTGTGTCCCCTCCCGACCGAAACCAACACCATGCGCTACACCCCGCTCGCCGTCGTCAAGCACCGCATCGAGGTCGCCGTGCCCCTGCCCTTCAACGTCTACAACAGCGACCACACGCTGCTGCTCGCGAAGGGTCAGACGATCGACGGCGGCGACCAGCTGGCGGCCCTGTTCGCGCGCGGCAGCCTGGTCGACCTGGCCGAACTGCACCGGCGCGCCGAAGCGGTCCAGCACGCCCCGGCCGAGCTGCTGCCGGCGCTGTGGAACGACAACTTCGAACGCATCGGCCAGGCCCTGCACAAGGGCTCGTCGCTGACCTTCCGCGGCGCGCTCGAAGAGGCGTCGGAGCCGGTGCTCGCGCTGATCGAACGCGACCCCGACCTCGCGATCTTCCAGATCCTGCGCCAGGACGCCGGCACCAACGCGCAGTACGGCGTCACGCACTCGCTGCACACCGCGATCGTCTCGCGCCTGGTGGCGCAGCGCCTGGGCTGGGACAGCGACAGCATGACACGCGCCTTCAAGGCCGCCCTGACGATGAACATCTCGATGCTCGATCTGCAAGGCGAACTGGCGGTGCAGAAGGAACCGCCGTCCGATGCGCAGCGGCGCGAGATCCACACCCACCCGGTGCGCAGCCGCGAGATGCTGCTGATGGCCGGCGTCACCGACCCCGAGTGGCTGCGCGCCGTCGAACAGCACCACGAGGAACCCGACCGCAGCGGCTACCCGTTCGCGATCGGCAACCCGAGCGAGCTGGCCACGCTGCTGCACCGCGCCGACATCTACACCGCCAAACTCAGCGCACGCGGCCACCGCGAACCGATGGCGGCCGACCGCGCCGGGCGCGAGATCTTCATGCGCGACCCGGGCAACCCGATCACCGCGGCGCTGGTGAAGGAGTTCGGGGTCTACCCGCCGGGCTGCTTCGTCACGCTCGCCTCGGGCGAGACCGGCGTCGTCGTCAAACGCGGTGAGACCGTGATGGCACCCGTCGTCGCCGTGATGACCAACCGCTACGGCGAGTCCCTGGCCGATCCGGTGCGGCGCGACACTTCGCAACCGGCCTATGCGGTCACCGCGGTGCTGCCTGCACGCCGCCTGAACGCGCGCGTGACACCCGAAAAGCTGGCCGCGCTTACGGTGGACTGAGCCCGGGCCGCTAGCACCACCGCTGCGGCGGCATACAGTCGGGGCGTGACCGCGCCCTACGTCCCACGCCGCCACGCTTCGCAGCAGCACCTGCCGTTGCGCGGCCTGCGATACCACCTGCACCGCTGGGGCGACGCGGCACTGGCCGGACCCGGGCGGCCGCCGCTCGTGCTCGTGCACGGCTGGATGGACGTCGGCGCCTCATTCCAGTTTCTGGTCGATGCACTGGCTGCGAGCGACGGCTTCGACCGTCACGTGATCGCACCCGACTGGCGCGGCTTCGGCGGCACCGACTCACCCGGCAGCGACAGCTACTGGTTCCCCGACTACCTGGGCGACCTCGACGCCCTTCTCGATGCGGTGTCGCCCGCCACGCCGGTCGACCTGCTGGGTCACAGCATGGGCGGCAACGTGGTCATGAGCTATGCCGGCGTGCGCCCCGGGCGCGTGCGCAGGCTCGTCAACCTCGAAGGCTTCGGCCTGCCGCGCACGCAGCCGAGTGAAGCGCCGCCGCGCCTGGCGAAGTGGCTCGACGAGTTGAAGACACCACAGGCGCTGCGCGACTATGCGAGCGTGGCCGAGGTGGCCGAGCGCCTGCTGAAGAACAACCCGCTGCTGACGCCCGACAAGGCGGCCTGGCTCGCACCCCACTGGTCGCGCCGCGGCGACGATGGCCGCTGGCACATCCTGGGCGACCCGGCACACAAGCGCAGCAACCCCGCGCTGTACCGCGTGGAAGAGATCCTGGCCACCTGGAAGCTCATCACCGCACCGCTGCTGTGGGTCGAAGGCGACCGCAGCGACATCGCCGCCTGGTGGGGCCTGCGCTACTCCAAGGCGGAGTTTCACGAACGCCTGTCGGTGGTGCCGCAGGCCGAGCGTCAACTGCTGTCACCCTGCGGACACATGTTGCACCACGATCAGCCGCAGGCGCTGGCGCAAGTCTTGTCGCGTTTCCTCGGGGCTTAAAATCACCCGATGGACATCGAACACATCAACGCCATCGGCACGCTGCTTGCCGACCTGACGGCGCGCACCGGGCAGCTCCGGGGGTATCTTTGACTACGACCGCAAATCGCTGCGGCTGAACGAAGTCAACGCCGCGCTCGAGAACCCGGGCGTCTGGAACGAACCCAAGCGCGCGCAGGAACTGGGGCGCGAGAAGAAGGCGCTCGAGACCGTGGTCGACACCATCGACCACCTGAGCAGCAACCTCGCCGACAACAGCGAGCTCTTCGAGATGAGCAAGGACGAAGGCGACGTCGCCGGCATCCAGGCCATCGAGGCCGACGCGCACACGCTGCGTGCGACGGTGGAACAGCTCGAGTTCCGCCGCATGTTCAGCAACGAGGCCGACCCGCTGAACTGCTTCGTCGACATCCAGGCCGGCGCCGGCGGCACCGAAGCCTGCGACTGGGCCGGCATGCTGCTGCGCCAGTACCTCAAGTACTGCGAGCGCAAGGGTTTCACCGCGACGATGGAAGACGAGACGCCGGGTGAAATTGCCGGCATCAAGAGCGCCACGATCAAGGTCGAGGGCGACTACGCCTTCGGCCACCTGCGCACCGAAACCGGCGTGCACCGGCTGGTGCGCAAGAGCCCTTTCGATTCCTCGGGCGGGCGCCACACGAGCTTTGCATCGCTCTTCGTCTACCCCGAGATCGACGACTCGATCGAGATCGAGATCAACCCCGCCGACGTGCGCACTGACACCTTCCGCGCCTCGGGCGCCGGCGGCCAGCACATCAACAAGACCGACTCCGCGGTGCGGCTGACGCACATCCCGACCGGCATCGTCGTGCAGTGCCAGGACGGCCGCAGCCAGCATAGCAACCGCGACGTGGCGTGGAAGCGGCTGCGCTCGCGCCTGTACGACCACGAGATGCGCAAGCGCCAGGAAGAGCAGCAGAAGCTCGAGGACACCAAGACCGATGTCGGCTGGGGCCACCAGATCCGCAGCTACGTGCTCGACAACAGCCGCATCAAGGATCTGCGCACCAACGTCGAGACGAGCAACACGCAGAAGGTGCTCGACGGCGACCTCGACCTGTTCATCGAAGCCAGCCTGAAGCAGGGGCTTTGAGAGTG
>DATDER010000088.1:0-18089 GCA_036523095.1 Rubrivivax sp. | reverse complement strand
GCCGCGGCCGGTGTGCTGGCGCACACGCTGGCGGCCGAGCGCGCGCTCGAAGGCGCCGACCCGTGGAGCCGGCGCGACGGCTGGCGCTTGCACGGCGGTGCGCACCGGCGGGTCGAACTCGATCTGCAGGGCCAGCACCATGTGCTGACGCTGGAGCGCGCGCACGATGGTGCCACGGTCATGGGACTGGGCGGCGAGCGGCATTCACTGGCGTCACAGGCGCTCGGCAGCAGCCGCTTCGACATCACGCTGGCGGGCGAGCGCCAGGTGCTGGTGGTCTACGCGGTGGGCGAAGACATTGCCGTCTTCGGGCCGCAGGGCAGCACGGTGGTCGGCGAGTTCGATCCGCTGGCACACGCGGGTGACGGCGCCGGCGAAGGCGGCCGCCTCACCGCGCCGATGCCGGGCAAGGTGGTGGCGCTGCTCGCCAAGGCCGGCGACAAGGTGGCCAAGGGCCAGGCGCTGGCCGTGATGGAGGCGATGAAGATGGAACACACGCTCAACGCGCCACGCGACGGTGTCGTCGCCGAACTGCTCTATGCCGTGGGGGACCAGGTTGCCGAGGGCGGCGAGCTGCTGCGTCTGGAGCCCGCGTGAAGCGGGGTGAGGCCGCCTCAGCGCGCCGGGAACCAGCGCGAGGCCGCCAGCCAGCCGCGCCGGCGTTCGGGGCCCGCGCTTTCGAGCGCGTCGAGGTCGATGTCGATCGGTGTCCCGGCCGGCGCCGGCGCCGAGACGCCAAAACCCGAGGTGTCCTGGGCCCACGCCATCGGGTGCGCGACGAGGTCTTCCTGCTCGGCGCCGCGGAAGCGCGCCGCGAGTTCGCGCAGGCCGTGTTCGGGCATCGCGTCGCAGACCAGCAGCACGTCCCTGGCGTAGCGGCTGTCGCGCAGCAGGCGCTCGATGTCCACGCCGTGACCCAGGTGCCGCAGCAGTTGCAGGTGCATCCGGTTCGCGAGTTGCAGGCGGCGCTGGCTGGCCATGGTGAGCTTTCAAGTCCCTTCCTGCATTGTGCCCAAGCTCCTGGGCTGCACCATCCCCTGCACCCACTTTGAATACACCCATGCTGCCCACCCAAGTCACCCTTGTCGAAGTCGGCCCGCGCGACGGGTTGCAGAACGAGGCCGCGCCCGTTGCCGCGGCGGTGAAGATCGAGCTCGTGCAGCGCCTGCAGGACGCCGGCTGCCGCGAGATCGAAGTCACGAGCTACGTGAGCCCTAAGTGGGTGCCGCAGATGGCCGACAACCACGAGGTCATGGCCGGCATCGCGCGCCAGCCCGGCGTTCGTTATTCGGTGCTGACGCCCAACATGAAGGGGCTCGAGGCCGCGCTCGCCGGCCGGCCAGACGAGATCGTCGTCTTCGGTGCCGCGAGCGAGGCCTTCAGCCAGCGCAACATCAACTGCGGCATCGAAGAAAGCATCGAACGTTTTGCGCCCGTGGTCGCCGCTGCGCTGGCCGCGGGCATCAAGGTGCGCTGCGCGGTGTCGTGTGCCCTCGGCTGCCCCTACCAGGGCGAGGTGAGCGCCGACGAGGTCGAGCGCGTGGTGCGCCTGATGAAAGCCATCGGCGTGCAGCATTGCGGCATCGCCGACACCATCGGCGTCGGCACGCCGCGCCGTGCGCAGGCGGCGCTCGAACGTGCGCTCAAGCACTTCCCGGTCACCGAGGTGAGCGGGCATTTCCACGACACCTACGGCCAGGCGCTGGCCAACATCTACGCCTGCATGGAACTCGGTGTGTTCACCTTCGACGCCAGCGTGGCCGGGCTCGGTGGCTGCCCCTACGCCAAGGGGGCGACCGGCAACGTGGCGACCGAAGACGTGCTCTTCATGCTCAACGGCCTCGGCATCGAGACCGGCATCGACATCGGCCGCCTCGTCGACGCCGGCGCCTACATCTCGAAGGTGCTCGGCCGCCCGCCGGTGTCGCGCGTGGGCAAGGCGATGCTGAGCCAGCGTGTCGCGGCATGACGGCGCTGAACACTTCGACGGCGCCCGCGCCGATCCGCCCCGAAGGCTTCGTGCGTGTGTCCCGGGTGCTGGCCGACGCCGGCCATCCTGACGCGCCGCTGTGGCTCGAGGTGGCCGCACGCACGGCGCAGGAGGCGGCTGATGCGCTCTCGGTGTCGCTCGGCCAGATTGCCAAGAGCGTGGTCTTCCGGCGCTTGTCCGACGACGCAGCCGTGCTCGTCATCACCTCGGGCGACCGGCGTGTCGACGAGCACAAGGTCGCCGCGATCACCGGCCCGCTCGGCCGTGCCGACGCCGACTTCGTCAAGGCGCGCACCGGCTTTGCCATCGGCGGCGTGTCGCCGGTCGGCCACAGCGAGCGGCCGTTGACGCTGATCGACCGCGAACTGCAGCGCTTCGATCGCATCTGGGCCGCCGCAGGCCACCCGAACGGCGTCTTCGCGCTCACGCCGCAGCAGCTGGTGGTGCTGACCGGCGCGCCGGTGCACGACGTGGTGAAGTGATGACTTTGGAAGTGCCCAGCCCCTGCATCGACGTCTGCCAGATGAGTGCAGCCACCGGCTGGTGCGAAGGCTGCGCGCGCACGATCGAGGAGATCACGCTCTGGAGCCGGCTCGGTGACGAGGCCAAGCGCCGGGTCTGGGAGCTGCTGCCCGCGCGCCACGCCGAGATGCAGCGCCAGGCCCTGCCCCAGACCGGACTGCAGGATTGATGATGAAACATCTGCGCTTCTGGTTCGACCCGCTGTCACCCTACGCCTGGCTCGCCTTCGAACAACTGCCGCAGGCGCTCGAGGGCCTGAGCTGCAGCGTCGACTACCACCCCGTGCTCCTCGCCGGCCTGCTGCAGCACTGGGGCCAGAAAGGGCCGGCCGAGATCGGACCCAAGCGTGTGTGGACCTACCGCGATGTCGTCTGGCGGGCGCAGCAACAGCACACGCGGCTGGAGTTGCCGGCACAGCACCCCTTCAACCCGCTCGTGCTGCTGCGCCTGGCGCTCGCCTGCGCGCCCGCCGGCGGCACGCCGAACCGCCGTGTCGTCGAGAAGGTCTTCCAGCACGTCTGGCACGGTGGTGCCGACGCCAGCGACGCGGCGCGGATCGCCGCACTGCGCGCCGAGCTGGCGCCCGCGCGCGACCCTGCTTCGGCCGACGTCAAGGCCGAATTGCGCGATTACACTGCAGCCGCGGCCACACGCGGCATCTTCGGCGTGCCGACGATCGAGTGCGAAGGCCTTTTGTTCTGGGGTGCCGACGCCTTGCCGATGTTGCGCCAGTGGCTGCAAGGCGATCCCTGGTTCGAGGGGCCGGCCTGGGCGACCGCGGCCGCGCCGCGGGGCGGTGTCTCCCGGCAATGAGCTGGGCGTATCCTCAGCTTCCGGCATCACCGGATTCCCTCTTCAGCTGCCACTGGGGTCGACCACGACGATCATGAAAAGTGAAGTCGCCCAGGTCATGCGACGCTGCCCACCGCGCCGCCCTCGCGGCGCATCGTCTTGGAGTTCGCCATGCACCACGCCGAACACCTGGCCACCTTGCCCGCCCAGCCGATCAGCCAGGAGGTGCTGCTCGAGAAGTACGCCAAGGGCGACGAGCGCACGCTCGACGACGTCAACCGCCGCGTCGCCAAGGCGCTGGCAGAAGCTGAAGACGAGCCGCAGCGTGCGCACTGGGAGCAGCGTTTCCTGCAAGCGCTGCAGCAGGGGTTCATCCCCGCCGGGCGGATCCAGTCGGCGGCCGGAACGGGCTTGTCGGCGACGCTGATCAACTGCTTCGTGCAGCCGGTGGGCGACTCCATCGTGCACGTCGAGGACGGGCACCCCGGCATCTACACCGCGCTCGCCGAAGCGGCCGAGACGATGCGCCGCGGCGGCGGGGTCGGTTACGACTTCTCGCGCATCCGCCCGCGCGGCGCCTGGGTGGCGGGCACCCGCAGCAACGCGAGCGGCCCGGTGAGCTACATGCGGGTCTTCGACCGATCTTGCGAGACCGTCGAATCCGCGGGTTCGCGCCGCGGCGCGCAGATGGCGGTGTTGCGCTGCGACCACCCCGACGTCGAAGAGTTTGTTCACGCCAAGGACAGCGGCGACCTGAAGAACTTCAACATCTCGGTCGGCGTCACCGACACCTTCATGCAGGCCGTGGCCGACGACGCCGATGTCGAACTGACGCACCGCGCTGAACCTGGTGAAACAGTCAAGCTCGCCGGTGCCTACCGGCGTGGCGACGGCCAGTGGGTCTACCGCAAGCTGCGCGCACGCACGCTGTGGGACCAGGTCATGCGCTCAACCTACGACCACGCCGAACCCGGTGTCGTCTTTCTAGACACCATCAACCGCGACAACAACCTCGCCTACTGCGAGACCATCGCGAGCACGAATCCCTGCGCGGAGCAACCACTGCCGCCCTACGGCTGCTGCTGCCTCGGTTCGGTCAACCTGACGCGCTTCGTGCGGCGGCCGTTCGAAGACGATGCCGCGTTCGACGAAGAAGCGTTCAAGCGTGTCTGCGCGGTGGCCACGCGCATGCTAGACAACGTGCTCGACGTCACCGTCTGGCCCTTGCCGCAGCAGCACGAAGAAGCACGCAACAAACGCCGTGTCGGGCTCGGGTTTACCGGCCTGGGCAATGCGCTCGTGATGCTGGGGCTTCGGTACGACGGTGAGCCCGCACGTGCGATGGCGCGCCGCATCTCGGCCGCGATGCGTGACGCGGCCTACGAAGCGTCGGTCGAACTCGCACGCGAGCGCGGCCCGTTCCCGCTCTTCAATGCCGACCTTCTCTTGAGCGGGGGCAACTTCGCGTCGCGCCTGCCGCTGCGCCTGCGCGAGCTGATCCGCCAGCATGGCCTGCGCAACTCGCACCTGCTGTCGATCGCGCCCACCGGCACCATCAGCCTGGCCTTCGCCGACAACGCCAGCAACGGCATCGAGCCCGCCTTCAGCTGGGCTTACACACGCAAGAAGCGCATGCCCGACGGCAGCTTCAGCGAGCACGCGGTCGAAGACCACGCCTGGCGCCTGTTCCGCCACTTGAAGGGCACCGAGGCGCCGCTGCCGCTGGCCTTCGTCAGCGCACTCGAGCTGCAGGCAGCCGACCACGCCGCGATGGTCGCCGCGGTGGCGCCGTACATCGACACCTCGATCTCCAAGACTGTCAACGTGCCCGCCGACTACCCCTACACCGACTTCCAGGATCTGTACCGTCAGGCCTGGGCTTCCGGACTCAAGGGCCTGGCCACGTACCGGCCGAACGCCGTGCTCGGCTCGGTGCTCAGCACCACGCCGGCCGTCGCGCCGGCGACCCCGCTGCGCGTCGACGATGGCGCCAACAGGCGGCTGACGCTGCAACGGGCACCGCAGGCGGTGCTGTCGAGCCTGCGCTGGCCAGGCCGGCCCGAGTTGCAGGCCGGCAACGCGTCGTGGACCTACATGGTCCACCATCCGCATGGCGACTTCGCGTTGTTCGTCGGTGAACTGCCTGGCGAAGAGGGCGGTGTCGCCAAACCCTTCGAGGTCTGGGTCAACGGTGCCGAGCAGCCACGCGGCCTCGGCGCGCTGGCCAAGACGCTGTCGATGGACCTGCGTGCCGACGACGCGGCCTGGTTGCAGCTCAAGCTCGATGCGCTGGCGACGGTGGCCGAAGAGCGCGCGTTCGAGATGCCTTTCCCGCCCAGTGGCGAGCCGCGCCTGTTCCCCGGTGTCGTCGCCGCCACCGCGGCCGTCGTGCGCTGGCGTTGCGAACAGCTCGGCGCCTTGCCGCCGCTCGCAGGCACGCCGACGCCGGTGCTCGACGCGATGTTCAGCCGCGACGAACCGCGCACCGGCACCTCGGGCACGCTGGCCTGGTCGGTCGATGTGGAGAACCCGGCCAGCAACGAACGTTTCACGCTGACGCTGAAAGAGGTCGCGCTCGCCGCCGCCGACGGCAGCGCCGTCACGCGGCCTTGTGCGATGGGCCTGTCGGGCAACTACCCGCGGGCGCTCGACGGCCTGGCGCGGCTGCTGTCGCTCGACATGCGTGTCATCGACCCGGCCTGGATCGGCATGAAGCTGCGCAAGCTGCTCAACTACGCCGAGCCGCTGGGCCACTTCCTGGCCTTCGTGCCCGGCCTGCCGCACGGTGAACGGCGCCAGCAGGTGTGGCCGTCGACGGTGGCCTATGTGGCGCGGCTCGTGATCCACCGCTACGCGATGCTGGGGCTGCTCGACGAGGCCGGCTTCCCGCTGCGCGAGATGGGCGTGCTGGCGGCGCCAGCTTCAGCGGCAACCGGCAAGCAGACCGCCGCTCCAATGCCCGGCGCACCCTGCCCCGAATGTGGCAACGCTACCGTGATCCACCGCGACGGCTGCGAATTCTGCACCGCCTGCGGTTATGTGGGGCAGTGCGGCTGAGGCGCGAGCGGTCGGTGACCGGCGTCTCCTTCTTCCAAGGGCTTGAGACGCGCTCTACTTCGCGGTCGCGCTGCTGGCCGCGGATGCGGGCGCTGCGGCTTCCGAGCCCGAGATCGAGCGGCCCACATCGGTCATGGAACTCTGGTACGTGGGGGGCGGGCCCTGCTGCTGCATCTTGTCGCAAGCGCACAGCAGCATGCCCATCAAGGTCGCGGTGGCGATCGTGATCCGGTTCATGTTCATGTTCATGTTCTCCCTTTGCGCTGCACGTCAGCGCGCTGCCTTCACACGCGTCAGTTCGGCCTCGAGTTCACCCACGCGGCCCTGCAGCGCGGCGAGCCGGCCGTTCAGCGCGGCGACGTTGAAGAAGACCTCGCGTTCGGCCGGCGCCGAGAGCGTGCCGGCGTAACCGAGCCAACTCGGCTCGTAGAGCTTGACGTCCTTGAAACCCAGGTCGCGCAGCACAGAAGCCGTCACCGACGCGCGCACGCCGCTCTGGCAGTAGACGACGACCTCGCGCTCTCGGTCGAGCCCGGCGTAGAGCTTCTGCAACTCCTCGGTCGGCTTGAGCGACATGCCGGCGCGTGTGTTCACCTGCTTGGACGCGAGTTTGGTGCCGGTCTGCGGGTCGACCCAGTTGTCCTCGAAGGGCATGTTGATGGCGCCCGGGATGTGGCCGCCGCGGATCGCGCGCACGTCCTCGCCGGCAAACTCCTTCGGCGTCCGGGTGTCGACGATCTGGGTGCCGCGCGCCTTGATGCGCTCGATCATCGCCGGCGTCCACAGCACCTCGCTCGCGGCTGGAGGCGCGAGCGTCAGCGCCACCGGCGGCAGCACCGTGGCTTCTTTCGCGACCGGCTTGCCGGCGGCCTGCCAGGCGTCGAGACCGCCGTGGAAGACCTTGGCCGAACGGGCACCGAAGTAACGCAGCCCGGCCTGCGCGTGGTAGGCATTGGGGTCGCCCAGGCGACTGTAGGCGATCACCTCGCGCTGGAGCGGGTCGATGCCGGCCTTGCCGAGCACGGCCTGCACCTGCGACGTGGGCAGCCAGTCCTCCCGATTGGGGTCGCGCAGCACGGCGCCTAGCTCACCCGCGTTGACGGCGCCGGGGATGTGGCCGTCCTTGTAGCTCGCTGCATCGCGTACGTCCCAGACCACCGCGCCGCGTGCGAGCGCCGCTTCGACATAGGCGGCGTCGACGATCTCGGCGGCGACCGCCGCGGCCGAGGCCAGCATCAGCGACAAAGCCGCCAGGCCACGGACAACGCTTGGCAAGAAGTGGGTCATGGTCTCTCCGGGCGCAGCAGGGATTGCCGCGTGGGGTCTTGCCCGTTCCAAGTCCTGAAAAAATGCTCAAACTTCGTTCAAAGAACTCGCATCACGGGCGCATGAACGAGCGAACGTCGCAGGAGGGGCTGGCAGCCAACCGGGTGCCGCTGGGCGGCTTCGTGCTCGACCTGCTCGCCGGTGAACTGCTCGGCGCCGACGGCCGCCTGGCCGGGCTGCGGCGCCAGGCGCTTGAGGTGCTGCTGCTGCTCGGCACCCGCGCCGGGCAGGTGGTGACCAAGGAAGAACTGATGCGGCGCGTCTGGCCCGGCGTGGTGGTGGGCGACGGCTCGCTGCCGCAGGCCATTGCCGACATCCGGCGAGTGCTCGGCGACCCCGAGCACCAGCTCGTGCGCAACGTCGCGCGCCGCGGCTACATGCTGGTGCCGCGGGCGCCGGGGGATGCCGCCCTCTCGCTCCCGGCCCCACCGCTGCCGGCCCTGACGCCCGAGCAACCCGCCTTCGCCGCCAGGAGGCGCTGGCCCGCGACCTTGGGCTCGATCGGCCTGTTGCTGCTGTTGGGCACGGTGGTCGCCCTGGCCATCCACAGCAGCGCGCCTCGGTGGCAGACGCCAGTGGCGGCGGCGCAGCCGCCCCTGCCCGAGCAGGTGCCGGCGCTTTCGATCGCCCTGATGCCGCTGGCGGTCGAGGGCGACGCCAGCGACACCGACTGGCTGGCCGACGCGCTGCACGCCGACTTGATCACCGAGGTCCAGCGGGCGCCGGGCGTCCTCGTGATCGGACGCGACACCATGGCCACCTACAAGGGGAAGTCGCAGGACCCGCGCCAGGTGGCCCGCGAACTGGGGGTGCGGCACGTCGTGCGCGGCAGCCTGCGCCGGGAAGGCGAGCAGATCCGGCTCAACATGGCGCTGATCGACGGCGAGTCGGGCGTCCAGGGCTGGGCCGACACCTTCGCCGCGGAGCGTGCAGCGCTGCCGGGCACGTTGAACGACTTCGCGGTGCAGGTCGAGCGGGCACTGCAACACGAGCTGTTCCGCGTCAGCGCCGCGCGACGCGAATCCCTCTCGCCCGATCAGGTGACCGCAGACGACCTCTCTATGCGCGCCATGGCGCTGTGGTTCCGCGGCTTCACACGCGCCAACGTGATGCAGGCGCTGGCGCTCGCCGAGCGTGCAGTGGAGGTCGACCCGGACTCGCAGCGAGGCTGGAACGGCGTGGCCACTTTCAACCTGCACGCGACCCTGAACGGCTGGCAGCCTGACCGGGCGCTCGCGCTGAAACGCATCGAGCAGGCTGCGGGGCAACTCGAACGAATCAAGCGCGACAGCTACCCGACGTACAACGCCAAGACCATCATCCTGTTCTGGAACAACGATGTCGAAGGCATGCTGCGGCTGACGCGCGAGTGGACCGCACACCACCCCAACTGGCCGGCCGCGCATGGCGCGTTCGGCGCGGCGCTGATGTTCAACGGCCACTTCGACGAGGCGGTGCGGGCGTTCGAGCGTGCACTGCGTCTGAGCCCGCGCGACACCTTTCGCGCCGAGTGGCAGTACCGCCTGTCGATGGCGCACTTCTCGGCCGGGCGCTATGAACTTGCGCGCGACTGGGCGCAGACCGCGGCGACCACCAACCCGGGCCTGCGCTGGCCTCCGATCCATGCGGCGGCGCTGTGGCGGCTTGGCCAGACGGACGCCGCGCGCCAGGTGCTGGCCGAGTACGAGGCCCGCCATGGACTTTTCCTGTCGGCCCAGGTCCGGCCGCGCCTGCCGGGCGACAACCCGCGCTTTGCACCGGCCCGCGATCGGCTCATCGCTGCACTCGGCCAGGCCGGGGTGCGCTGAAACGGCTCGAGGGCCGGGACCTTAAGGTGCGACGCCGAGCAACCGCTGCAGCGCCGCGTACTGCAGCAGCATGATGGTCTTGGCATCGACGATCTCGCCACGTTCGATCATCGCCATCGCCGCGTCGAAATCGCACTCGAAGACCTCGATGTCCTCACCTTCGCCCTCGAGCCCGCCGCCGCTGCCGGTGCGGTCGCGTGGTTCGTATTCGGCGACGAAGAAGTGCAGCCGCTCGGTCACGGAGCCCGGGCTCATGAAGGCACGAAACACTTCGCGCGGCGAACGCACCGAGAAGCCCGCCTCCTGCTCGGCCTCGGCGCGGATGCACGCCTCGGGCTCGGCGCCATCGAGCAACCCGGCCGGCACTTCGATCATCAACGCTTGGTGGCCGTTGACGAAGGCGGGGTAACGGAACTGCCGTGTCAGCACCACCGTGCGCTGCGCCACGTTGTAGAGCAGGATCGCCGCGCCGTTGCCGCGGTCGTAGGTTTCGCGATGTTGTGTCTGCCAGCGCCCGTCACGCCGCTGGTAGTCGAAGGTCGTGGTCTTGAGCGTGTACCAATTGTCGCTGAGCAGCTTGACGCTGCGTACACGCACGCGTTCGGAGAGGGTCATCGGGCAGCCTCGATCGGTGTCGAGGCTGCGTTTTACCAGCTTGGCGTGTCAGCCGCGGCGACGCCGCGCCGCCACGCCGACGGCGGCCATGCCGAGTGCCATCAGCGCGTAGGTCGACGGTTCGGGGATCGGGGCGAGGAAGCCGCGGATCTCGCCGCCCCCGAAGGTCGTGGAGTGCACGTTGAAGTAGGCCGTTCCCGCGTTCAGGCCCGCCACGAGCACTCCTTCCGCGTTCGTCAGAACGCCGCCGGCGAAGGTGTTGACGAAGCCGGCAGTGAACGTGGCGCTCTGTGTGAGGTCGAGCGTCACCGCGTAACTCGCGCTGCTGACACCGGTCGGAAACCCCGGCAGCGTGCCCGGTGTCACCGCGACACCGACCGTGCCCACTCCCGGCGTGACGACGCAGCAGTGGATGTGGGCCACGGTCGTGGTGCCGGACAGCCCGCTGAACCAGCTGTCGATCGCGAGCGTGTGGGCCACGTCGTCGTAAATCAGCTGGACGGCGCCGCTGCCGGTGGCGCCGGCAACTTCCGGCGCCAAGGCGGTGCGGTACGTCGTCGTGGCGGCTTGTGCGGCAGGGAGCGTGGCGACCACGAGGGCGGCGAGTGCGATGCTGGGTTTCATGGGGGGCCTCGGGAGGTCGACAACGAAGGAGGCCCAGCGTGCTCCTGGCCGTACGTCGTCGCAACCCCCTGAATCGATGGGTATCCTTCAGCGCGCGGCGGGAAACACCGGCTCGAGCGGGCTGCCTCGGGCGACCGCGGCCAGGCAGGTGATGCACAGGCAGCCGTTGAACCGTTCGCGCAGGCGCTGCTGCAACGCCGCATCGAGACTGACGCTGCCGCAGGGGCAGGCTTGCTCGTCGGCCACGCCGCAGTGGAACGCGCCGCCACAGCGCGGGCAGCGGTCCGGCGCTTCAGCCACCGAACAGGCCCTTGTGCTGCTCGCGCAGCAGGTTCTTCTGCACCTTGCCCATGGCGTTCCGGGGCAGGTCCTGCACCACGAACAGGTGCTTCGGCACCTTGAAGTTGGCGATCCGGCCCTTGAGCTCGGCGACGATCGAGGCGCCGTCGAGCTTGGCGCCGGGCTTGGGCACCACGACCGCCACGACACCTTCGCCGAAGTCGGGGTGTGGCACGCCGATGACGGCGCTCTCGGCGACGCCGGGCAACTCGTTGACGATACTCTCGATCTCGGCCGGGTAGACGTTGTAGCCGCCGCTGATGATCAGATCCTTGCTGCGCCCGACGATGGTGATGCGGCCGTCGTCGGCGATCTTGCCCACATCGCCGGTCTTGAACCAGAGGTCGGTCGTGAACTCTTCGGCGGTCTTCTCCGGCATTCGCCAGTAGCCCTTGAAGACATTCGGGCCCTTGACCTCGATGCCGCCGATCTCGCCGCTGTGCAGTGGCGTGCCCTTGTCGTCACGCACGCGCACGCCCACGCCCGGCAGCGCGAAGCCGACCGTGCCGCCCAGGCGCTGGCCGTCCTGCGCGTGGTAGGGGTTGGAGGTCAGCATCACGGTTTCGCTCATGCCGTAACGCTCGACGATCGTGTGGCCGGTGCGCTTCGCCCATTCGTCGAAAGTTTCGCTGAGCAATGGCGCCGAGCCGGCGATGAAGAGGCGCATGTGGGCGCAAGCTTCGACCGTGAGCGCGGGCTCGGCGAGCATGCGGACATACAGCGTGGGTACACCCATGAAGACCGTCGCTTCGCGCAGGCGCGCGATCGTGGACCTGGGGTCGAACTTCGCGAACCAGATCATCTTGCTGCCGTTCAGCAGCGCGGCGTGGGTGGCGACGAAGAGGCCGTGCACATGGAAGATCGGCAGCGCGTGGATCAGCACGTCGCCGCCTTCCGCCGCTGTCCGCCAGCCCCAGTAGCGCTTGAGCGTGAGCGCGTTGCTGAGCAGGTTGCCGTGCGTCAGCATCGCGCCCTTGCTGCGTCCGGTGGTGCCGCTGGTATAGAGGATCGCGGCCAGGTCCGAGGCGACACGCTGCACGGGTTCGTGCTCGTCGCTGTGCGCCGCGGCACGTTCGAGCAGGCTGCCGCTGATGTCGTCGTTCAGCGTGAAGACGTTCTTGGTGCCGGCGGAGAACGCGATTCTGCTCACCCAGCCGAAGTTCTTGCCCGAGCACACCACGACGGCGGGTTCGGCGTTGCCGATGAAGTACTCGATCTCGCCGGCCTGGTAGGCCGTGTTCAGCGGCAGGTAGACAAAACCGGCACGCAGCACGCCGAGGTAAAGCATCAGCGCCTCGACGCTCTTCTCGGTCTGCACCGCGACCCGCGACCCCACCCGCAGCTTGAGTGAGCCGAGCAGGTTGGCGATGCGTGCGCTCGCGCGGTCGATGTCGCGCCAGGTGTAGAAAAGTGGTGCGCGGGGGCCGTCGGCGGTCTCGATCGCGGTGCTGTCGAGGTCGGCCGGGAAGTTCTCGCGCAGGGCGGCAAAGAGGTTCTTGTTGATCATGGTGTGAAGCGCGCGGGGCGCTTGTCTAGGAAGGCCGCCAGGCCTTCACGGTGTTCGGCGCTCGGCGCGTAGGCGTAGTGGGTGCGGCGTTCGTCGGCACTCGGGCCACCGGACGCGATCTGCCGCAGCGTGATCTTGTTCAGGCGCAGCGCCTGCGGCGACAGGCGGGCAATGTGCTCGGCGCTGCGCTGCACTTCGGCGTCGAGTGCGGCGTCGGACACGACACGGTTGACGAGGCCGCGCTGCAGCGCCTCGGCAGCGCCGAGCAGGCGCGCTTCGATCAGCAGCTCGCGCAGCAACGTGGGTGGCAGCACCTGCGCCATCAGCTGCGCTTCGAGCGGCGCGAGCGGGAAGCCGATGCGTGCGATCGGGATCCCGAAGCGGCTGCCCGCACCGGCGATCCGGATGTCGCAGCAGGCGGCGATCTCGAGCCCGCCGCCGACGCAGGGCCCCTCGATCTGCGCGATCACGGGCACCTTGCAAGCCGCCACGGCGGTCAACGCCGGTGCGACCGTCTCTTCGTGGAATTCGCGCAAGCTGCTTTCGTCGAAGCGGAAGCGCATGAACTCCTCGATGTCGCCGCCCGAGGCAAAGGCGCCGCCTTCGCCGTGCACGACCACCACACGTGTCGCCGGCTCGGCGAGCGCTTCGAAGGCCGTGCGCAAGGCACGCCACATCGTCACGTCGAGCGCGTTCAGCTTGCCCGCGTTGGCGATGCAGACGCGGGCGATGCCGTCGGCACCGGCCGCGGTCGGCGTGACGCTGCCGGTCATCAATCCAGCTTCGCGCCCGAGTTCTTCACGACCTCGGCCCAGCGCTTGACCTCGGCGCCGACGAACTTGCCGAAGTCGTCGCCCCAGAGGTTGGGGGTCTCGGTGCCGAGGCCGGTCCACATGGCCTTGAGGTCATCGGCGTTGAGGGCCTTGCGCATCTCGTTCTGCATCGACGTCACGGCTTCTCTCGGCGTGCCCTTGGGGGCCCAGATGCCGTACCAGGTGGCGACCTGGTAGGTCGGCACACCGCCTTCGCCCGCAGTCGGCAGGTCGGGGAACCCCGGTGCACGTTTGCTGCCTGCGACCGCGATGGCGCGGATGCGCCCGCCCTTGATGTGCGTCGCCGACGAGCCGAGGCCGTCGAACATCATGTCGACCTGGCCCGCGATCAGGTCCTGCAACGCCGGGCCGGCGCCGCGGTAGGGGATGTGGGTGATGAAGGTGTTGGTCTGCAGCTTGAACAGCTCGCCCGCCAGGTGATGCGAGGTGCCGTTGCCGGCTGAGCCGTAGTTGAGCTTGGCCGGGTTCTTGCGGATGTACGCCAGCAACTCCGGCAAGGTCGTCGCCAGGACCTTCTGCGGGTGCACCACGATCACCTGCGGCACGCTCGACACCAGGCCCACGGGCACGAAGTCGGTCTCGATGTTGTAGTCGAGCTTGGGGTACATGCTGGGCGCGATCGTGTGGTGCACCGCGCCCATGAAGAAGGTGTAGCCGTCGGGCGCGGCCTTGGCCGCGAGACCGGCGCCGAGCGTGCCGCCGGCACCGCCCTTGTTGTCGATGATGAACTGGCGGCCTACGTTCTTCGTCATCGACGCGAACAGCGGGCGCGCGAAGGCGTCGGTGCCGCCGCCGGGCGGGAAGGGCACGACGATGGTCACGGGCTTGCTGGGCCAGCCCGCCTGCGCACGCGACAGCGGCGCGCCCAGCGTGGCGGCAGCGCCGGCGATCAGGATCTGGCGGCGCTGGACAGGATTGCTTGTCTTCATGTTGTCTCCGTGGGTTGAACTACATCAGGGTATGGACAGCACGCGAACGCGCGACCTCGCCTTGTTTGAACTTCTCGTGACTGGCTTCGATCTTGTTCAGGTCATAAAGATAATTGACCATCAGGCCGAAGGACTGCTTCAGGCCCTTGGGCGCCATGTTGCCACGTGGATTGAGCCGTTCCAGCCGGGCGCCATTGTCGAGATGGAAACGTGCCACCGGGTCGCCCTGGGGTGTGGGCGACAGGTGCAGCAGGTAGGCCGAGGCGAGCGACAACAACGCCGCGGTCGACTCCTTGTCGAGCTTGTCGTGCGCCGCCGCGTGCTGCAGCGCCGACAGCTGGCCGCCGAGCGCGCCCCGCAGGTGCTCGCGTGCGTCGCCCAGGTCGCCGAGCGCGTTGCGGCGCAGGTTGGGCAGCGTGGCAAAGTCAGGCTCGGCAAGCAGCCAGGCGGCGAAACCAGGCACCGGCGACAGCGTGCAGAAGGTGCGCAGCCGCGGCAACTCGCGCTGCAGTTGCTCGGCCACGCTCTTGATCAGGAAATTGCCGAGCGACACGCCGCGCAGCCCCGGCTCGCAGTTGCTGATGCTGTAGAACGCGGCGACGCGGAACTTGTCGCCGAGCAGTGGCGTGCTCGCCTTGTCGATGAGCGGCTCGATCGCGGCCGGCATCTCGGGCAGCAGCGCCACCTCGACAAAGATGAGCGGCTCGTCGTTCAGCTGCGGGTGGAAGAAGGCGAAGCAGCGCCGATCGGGTTGCAGGCGCCGGCGCAGGTCGTCCCAGCCGTCGATCGCGTGCACCGCCTCGTGGTGGATGATGCGTTCAAGCAGCCGCGCGGGGGAGTTCCAGTCGACCCGCTGCATGCGCAGGAAGCCGGGGTTGAACCACGAGGTCAACAGGTGCAACAGGTCGGATTCCAGCGCCGCCAACTCGGGTTTCTTTGCCAGGCGATGCAGCAGCTCGCGGCGCAGTCTCAGAATGCTCGCGGTGCCCCCCGGAGTGCGGTTGAGACGACGCAGCAATTCCTGGCGCGGCGGCTCTGCAATCTGGGTCAGCGCGATCAGCTCCTGTGCCTCGGGCTTCTCGGCATACGCGCGCGCGCTCGCGAGCACCGCTTTCGGGTCGGGGCTCAAATCCTTGGCCAGGTAGTCGAAGAACGCGTCGAGCTGCCAGCCCTCGAGCTCGTCGAGGCGTTCGATCAACTCCCGAGCGATCGCCACGCTGTTGGTCTCGCCCCGTTCCGACAGCAGGCGCTTGCAACCCAGCACCACGGCACGCAGCAGGCGTTCGCCGCGCTGGCGCAGCGCGGCCTGGCGCAGTTCATCGAGCATTCGGTTTCCTTTCAGACGGGTTCGTGCCGGCGTCGCGGCGTTCGGCCAGGCGCAGTTGCTTGAGCGCCTTCAGCTGCGCCAGCAGGTGGTCGTGCATCGCGCGTTCGGCACGTTCGGCGTCGCGCTGCACGAAAGCGTCGATCAGGACGCGGTGTTCGTTGATCGACCGTTCGATGCGCCCGGGCAGCTTGAGCTGGCGCCCGCGCATCAGGCGCATGAACTTGCGCAGGTCGCCGGTGGCGCGGTCGAGCCAGCGGTTGGCCGCCAGCGCCTGCACGCGCGAATGGAAGACGTGGTTGGCACGGTAGTAGGCGTCGATGTCCTTCGCGGCGGCGTGGCGCTCGAGTTCGTCGTGCAGGCGCTGCAGCTCGGCGATCTCGGCGTCACTCGCCTTCGTCACCGCCTCGCGCGCGCAGCGGCCCTCGAGCAACGCCATCACCGGGAAGAGGTCGTCGGCGTCGCCGTCCGTCAGCTCGATGACACGGCTGCCGCGTTGCGGGACCAGTTCCACCAGGCCTTCGGCAGCAAGCACCTTGAGCGCCTCGCGCAACGGCGTGCGGCTGATCTGCCAGGCCGCGGCGAGCGCCATCTCGTCTACCAGCTCGCCCGGCGCCAGCTGGCGCTCGAACACCATGTCGCGCAGGCGCGCCGCCACCCCGTCGTGCAAGGACGTGCCGCGCAGCGGGATCGGTTCGGGCATGAGGGTGGCGCTCCAATCGGGTTAGGGGCCCAGTGTAATGCCATAATTACAGAATCACAAGTGCTGTGAGCGTGTGTGGCGCGGGTCCGATCCATCGCGAGTTCGTCGAGGCCTCCCGGCCCGACAATCGCGCATGCTCTACGCCGCCTGGAAGACCGCTCATCTGCTGGCCATCGTTGTCTGGATCGGCGGCATGGTGTTCACGCACTTCTTCCTGCGCCCCGCGCTTGCGCCGCTCGACGCGCCGGTGCGGCTGCGCCTGATGCACGACGTGCTCGGCCGATTCTTCCGTGCGGTGCTCGTGGCGACGCTGGTGGTGCTCGCGAGCGGGCTCTGGATGATCGGGCGCAGCGCCGGCGAGGCGGCGCAGACCGGCGGTGTGTTCTCGATGCCCTTCGGCTGGAGCGTGATGGCCACGCTCGGGGTCGTGATGGTCGCGATCTTCATGCACATACGCTTTGCGCTCTACAAGCGGCTGTCGCGTGCGGTCGCGGCGTCCGACTGGCCGGCCGGCGGCGCCGCGCTGGCGCGGATACGCCAGTGGGTCGGCGTCAATCTGAGCCTGGGGATCGTGGTCCTGCTCGTGGTGCTGCTGCGCTTCTGAGGCCGGGCGCACCGCCCTGTCGGCGGTGCCGGGGTGGCAGGCCGACCGGGCGGCTCACCAGTTCGACGGCGTTGGCAAAGGCGTCCGCAGCGCTGGCGTTGGCCTTCGCCGGTGCAGGCTTGTCATCGGCCGGCAGCGCAGCGACATCCTTGCCGGTCCCCGTTAGATTTGCTCGCGACACCACCATCGCCTCGTGCCCCTCGTCCCTGCTGGAGACGTCTTGGGCGGCCCGGGTGCGTGCAACGTCCGTGCCCCTCGCTCCGATGCGATACAAATGCGGGCATGGAACCATCGCTGCGAAACCGTTTCTCGATCCTGTCGCGCCCGACCTGGCTCGGTGCTGCCCTCTGGCTCGCCTGCAGCGTGCCCGCCCCCGCCCAGGTGCCGCCGACGGCCGACGAAGTCGCGCGTTACGCCGGCCTGCACGCTGCGGCGCAGCGCGGCGACGTGGCGGCGATCGAGCGCGGCGCCTCGCGGGCCGCGCTGGAAGCACGCGACGCGGACGGACGCACGCCGCTGCACGTGGCCACCTTCGCGCGTCAGCGCGGTGCGGTGCAGGCCCTGCTGAGGGCCGGCGCCGATCCCGCGGCGCTGGAGCACGACCGCTACGACGCCGTCACCATCGCCGCGGTCGCCGACGACGAGGAGACGCTGCGCTTGCTGCTGTCGCTCGGCGCGAGCGCGAAGCTCGTGACCAGCCGCTACGACGGCAGCGCGCTGATCGCCGCGGCGCACCTCGGGCACGACGGCGTCGTGCGCCAGCTCATCGCCGCCGGCGCGCCGCTCGACCATGTGAACAACCTGCACTGGACGGCGCTGATCGAGGCCGTGGTGCTGGGCGATGGCGGGCCGCGCCACCAGGCCACGCTGGCCGCGCTGCTGCAGGCGGGCGCGAACACGCAACTGGCTGACCGGAGCGGCCAGACGCCGCTGGCACTCGCACGAGCGCGCGGCTACGACACGATGGTGCGCGCGCTGCTCGCGGCCGGCGCACGCTGAAGTTGCCAGGCCCGGGCGGGGCAGCGCCCCTGCGTCGGCGGGACCTCGACCGCCTGCCTAGAATGGCCGGTTCTGCCCCCTGAAGAACCCCTCTACAGCCCCATGCCCACAGGTTTG
>DATDER010000087.1:0-21479 GCA_036523095.1 Rubrivivax sp. | reverse complement strand
CGCCGTTGGTGAGCAGGTTCACCAGGTCGAACATCTTGAAGTTCTCGATGCCGCGGAACAGCACCGCCAGCATGATGAACGGCAGCACCATCGGCAGCGTGATGCTCCAGAACTGGCGCCAGGCCGAGGCGCGGTCGACCTCGGCGGCTTCGTAGATGTAGTCCGGGATGCTGCGCAGGCCGGCGAGGCAGATCAGCATCACGTAGGGCGTCCACATCCAGGTGTCGACGATGACGATCGCCCACGGCGCCAGGTTGACCGAGCCGAGCATCTCGAAGCTCGACGGCGGAATGCCGGTGAAAAAGCTCACCGCATAGTTGAAGAGTCCGATCTGCGGCTGGTAGAGAAAAGCCCAGAAGTTGCCCACCACCGCGGGCGACAACATCATCGGGATCAGGATCAGCGTGGTCCAGAAGCCATGGCCACGGAACTTGCGGTCGATCAGGTACGCGAGCGAGAAGCCGATCAGCGTCTGCAGCGTGATGGTCCAGAACAGGAAGTGCGCCGTGGCCTGCATCGGTCCCCAGACATCGGGGTCGGTGAGGATCGAGACGTAGTGGTCGATGCCGACGCCGACCACCTCGGCATTCGGCCGGTTGGCGCGGAAGTTGGTGAACGACAGCCGCACCGTCCAGATGAGCGGGAAGATGTTGATCGCGAGCAGCAGCAGCATCGTCGGCGCGATGAAGAGCCAGGCGATGGCGCGGTCCGACAGCCCGCGCATGCGCTGCGCGATCGGCGGGGGCGTCGCCTTTGCGGCGCGATCGGCGATGGAAGAGGAACTCATGTCGATGTCCGGTCAAGGCCGGCCCCAGCGGAGCCGGCCTTGCGGTCGAGTTACTTCAGTTTCCCGTCTTCCTTGAAGACCTTCTTCCAGTCGGCCACCAGGCCGTCGAGCGCCTCCTTCGCGGTGCCCTTGTCGGCGACCACGAAGTCATGGATGCGCTTCTGCTCGGCCAGCAGCAGCTGGGCATAACTCGGGTCGGCCCAGAAGTCCTGCACCTGATCCATCGCGGTCAGGAACTCCTGCGCGAAGGGTGCGCTCTTGGTGAAGCCGGGGTCCTTCAACACCGCGTTGTGCGCCGAATACCCGCCCAGCGCCCACCACTTCTTCTGCACGTCCGGCGCGGCGAACCACTTGATGTAGGCCAGCGCCTCGGCCTGGTTCGGCGAGTACTTGACCACCGAGATGCCCTGGCCGCCGAGCTGCGAGCCCTTGCCCTTGTCGCTCGGGTTGACGAAGAAGCCGATCTTGTCCCCACCGACGTTCGGGTCCTTGTACAGGCCGGGGAAGAAGGCGAACCAGTTCATCATCATCGCCACCTGGCCCGATTTGAAGGCGTCCAGGCCTTCGCCCATGTACGAGTTGGTCAGCCCGGGCGGGGTGCAGCACTTGTAGAGCGACTTGTAGAACTCCAGCCCCTTGATCGCATCGGGTCCGTTGACGAAGCCGTCCATCGCATACGGCTTCTTCGGGTCCTGGTACTTGAAGCCGAACGGATACAGGACGTTGCTCACGCCCATCGTGATGCCCTCGGAACCGCGCTCGGTGACGAGGTAGGTGCCGTAAACCTTCTTGCCATCGATCTGCCGGCCCGAGAAGAACTCGGCCACCTGCTTGAATTCGGTCCAGGTCTTGGGCGCCGCGAGGTCGCGGTTGTGCTTCGTCTTGAACTCGGCCTGCAGTTCGGGCTTGGCGAACCAGTCCTTCCGGTAGGTCCAGCCGAGCGCATCGCCCATCGCCGGCAGGGCCCAGTAGTTGGGTGTGCCCTTGGGCCACTCGGCGTAACCCGTCACCGTGGCAGGCGCGAAGTCGGTGATCTTGATCCCTTCCTTGGCGAAGAAGTCGTTCAGCTTCACGTAGTGGCCGCTCTCGGCCGATCCGCCGATCCACTGGCTGTCGCCGATGATCAGGTCGCACAGCTTGCCCTTGGAATTGAGCTCGTTGAGCATGCGGTCGGCGAAGTTCGGCCAGGGCACGAACTCGAACTTCATGTTGACCTTGGACTTCGCGGTGAAGTCCTTGCTCAACTCCACCAGCGCATTCGCCGGGTCCCAGGCGGCCCAGCACAGCGTGATGGTCTTGCCCTGGGCCGAGGCAGCGGTGCTGCCCAGGCTGAGGACGGTGGCGGCGGCCAGCGCAGACAGCGCGGGCAGCTTGGTCAGCAGCGATTTCATGACGGGTCTCCTATCGGTGTTTCAGGTCACGGGCACACACATCCGACCGCCGTTCTTCAGTGCAGGTTTTCGGCCGTCAAGATTTCGACGCGCGGTTGCACCACGTTGAGTGCCCCGCGCACGTTCTCGCACAGCGCGCGCAACACACGCGCCGCCGCCGAGATGCAGTAATGGATGTCCTGGTGCAGCACATAGGCCAAGCCGTTGGCGCCGAGCAGCGCGCGGTGCTCGTCGGTGAAGTCGTGCGCGACCACGCCGACGCTGCCGGTCAGGCCCAGGCTTTCGATCGCACGCGAGACACCGGCGCTGCCCGAGCCGACGTTGTAGACACCGGCGATGCGCGCCGCGTCGACGCTGCTGCTGCGCAAGAAGCGCAACAGCGCGCGGCAGGCCGCGGTGTCGCCCGGCGGCAGGTCTGGCGTGCGCAGGACCTTGAGCTTCGGGAAACGCTCCTCGATCACCTGCGCAAAGCCGATGCGGCGCTCGATCTCTCCCGAGAGCCGCGTCGCCTGCGAGCTGAGCAGCAAGGTGTCGCGTGCCCCGGCACCCGATCCCGTTGCGGCCATTCGCCCGAGCAGCAGCCCCGCGGTGCGGCCCGCGGCGCGGTTGTCAGCGCCGATGTGGGTCTCGCGCATCGAGCCGGCAACGTCGGAGAACAGTGTCACCACGTGCACACCCGTGCGCACCAGTTCGTTGATCGCCAGCTTGACCGGCGGCAGGTCGGGCGCCATCACGGCCACGCCGTCGCAGTCGCTCAAGCGCGCCAGTTCGCCGGCGAAGGCCGCCGCGTCAGCGCTGTCGAAACGGTGCGTGACTTCGGTGATGTGCTGGTGGCGGAACTCACCCGCCGCCTGGGCGATCAGGCGGTCGAGCAACTCGTTGAACGGCGCCGCGTCGGCCGGCAGCACGAAGGCGAAGCGGAAGTTCTCGCCCAGGCGCGGACGGCCCCGCTGCGGCGGCGCACCGAGCGCGGCCACCACCTGCAGAACCCGCTGAACCGTCTCGGCATTGACCCCCGGACGGCGGTTGAGCACCCGGTCCACCGTCGCCGTGCCCACGCCGGCCTGGCGGGCGATGTCGGCGATGGTGGCATTGGAGGACATGGGGCGGGCGGGCTGATGTGGTCATGGTAGACCGCTACAAAAATAAATCAATCAATCGCACATCGGGGTTTGCACCATGGTCGGACTGTCCCGTGTCGCTCCGGACTGTTCGCACACCTCGCTCCTGGTCGGGCTCGACCGTCCTGCCTCGGTCGCCCTGGGCGCCGACGGGGCGATCTACGTCACGAACCATGGCGTCACGCCCGGCATCGGGGAGGTATTGAAGGTCGCGCCTTGAAGCGAGCCGGCGTGGCGAAAGGGTCGGCCTGAAGGGCCGGGCGCGCTTGCCACGCGCAGGCGGCCTGCCTCACACCGCCCGCTGTGCCGCCATCCGCTCGCGCCGCGTCTGCTGCTCCTTGGCGGCCTGCGCCTGGCACTTGGGGCCGGAGAACTCGGCCTCCAGCGCATCCAGGAAGACCCGCGTGCGTGCCGGCATCAGGCGCCGGCCAGGGAACACGGCCCATGCGGCCACCGGCGGCGATGACCAGGTGTCAAGCACCGGCGCGAGTTCGCCGCTGCGCACATAAGGCTCCGCGAAATGGTGCGCGGCCCCCGTGATGCCTGCGCCGTGGCACGCCATGCGCAGCATCAGGTCGGGTGAGTTGGCGGTCGCCCGCCCGGGCGGGATGCCCTCCCAACGCTCGTCGCCGCGCATCAGTACCCAGGGTATGGGATCGCCGCTGCGTGCCAGCAGGCGCAGCGTGTCGTGTTCCATCAGCGCCTCGGGCTCGGCCGGTTCACCGCGGCGCTGCAGGTAAGCCGGTGACGCGTAGAGCCCGCCGGCGAAGGACGCGAGGCGGCGCGCGGCGAGCGTGCTGTCGTCGGGCAGGTCGCCCATCCGGATCGCGACGTCGAAGTTCTCGCCGATCAAATCGACGCGGCGTGGTGACAGGTCGAGTTCCAGCGATACCGCCGGGTGCTGCGCGACAAAGGCCGCCAGCAGCGGGCCGAGCACGCCGTTGGCCAGGTCGGCGGGCATCGACACCCGCAGCCGGCCGCTCGGCTGCACCTGGCGCTGCTGGGCCAGGGCCGCGGTCGCATCCACCTCGGCCAGCACCTGGTGCGCGTGCTCGAGCACGCTGTGGCCGAAGTCCGTGATCGTGAGCTTGCGCGTGGTGCGCAGCAGCAACCGCTCGCCCAACTCGGCCTCGAGGGTCGCGATACGCCGTGAGACCGTCGACTTGGGCAGGCCGGTACGCACCGCCGCGCGGCTGAAGCTGCCTTCGTCGACGACGCGGGCGAAGAGCAGCAGGTCGTTGGGTTCGAGGTTCATCTGCTGGTTCACTGTCTCATCACACGAACAATGTTATCCATTTCAACGTCTTCCGGATTGATTGTGGGATAACTAAAGTTGCGTCATCGTTTTTCAACCCATTGAGGCAGCCATCATGAACATCCTGCAGATCAACTCCAGCGCCCGTGCCGAAGGTTCGCATTCGACCCGCCTGGCCAGCGCCCTGGTCGAGCGTGTGCAGGCTTCGCTGGCCCATCCCGCTGCCGCCACCCTGACGGTGCGCGATCTGGGCCGCACGCCTCATCCCGAGCTGAACGAATCGGCGCTGCAGGCGCTGTTCACGCCCGCCGATCAGCGAACGGCGGCGCAGAGCGCGCGTGTGGCCCTCGACGACGCACTGATCGCCGAATTGCAAGCCGCCGACGTGGTGGTGCTGGGCGTGCCTATGTACAACTTCGGCGTCCCGGCGGGGCTGAAGAACTGGATCGACGCGATCTCGCGCGCGAAGGTCACGTTCCAGTACACCGCGAAGGGGCCCGAAGGGCTGCTCAAGGGCAAGAAGGTGTATGTCGCACTCACCCGCGGCGGCCAGTACCGCAACACACCGGCCGACACGCAGGTGCCTTACCTGAAGACCGTCTTCAACTTCCTCGGCATGAGCGATGTGCAATTCGTCTACGCCGAGGGCCTGGCGATGGGCCCCGAGGCCGAGCAGCAGGCCCTGGCCGCGGCACGTTCGCAGATCGAAGAGCTTGTGACGGCCTGAAGCCTCCGCTAGCGCGACGGCGCAGGGGGCCCCTTCTGCGCCGTGGCCGCGCTGCACTTCTCGCGCGCCGCCTTCGACGCTTGCGCCTGGCAACGCGCGGCCGCATCGTCGATGGCTGCGCCGGACGCCGCGGCACCCTGCCGCGCATCAGTGCTGGCCCCCGGGGTCAGCGCCGCCGACGTGCGCAATGGGATGACGATCTGCGGCGTGATCTTTTCCTCCGGCCGCAGGTCACCCGGAATCGTGGCTGCTTCGCGTGCCTCGGTCGGCGTCTGTACCCGCGCACCGGGGGCAGACGCCTGGGGCACTGCAGCCGGCGCACGGGCCGTCGATGGGCCCGACGCGGCGGTCTGCGACAGGGCGGGCAGGATGGCGCAGGCGATCGCCGCGCTGGTCAGCATGGGCAGGAAACGGATCTTCATGGCGAGCTCCAGTGGGGCACCGACGCTGCGCACGGTCGGTCGGCTGCAGCACATTCATCCTGGATGTCGACATCCGCCCTGTCTGTAGGCGATCACGCCTTTGCCCCGTCCGTAGCCGCAGCAACCCGCCGCTGCGAAGGCCGAGCCCTCAGCGCGGCAGACGCACCCAGCGGCCGCCGCGCGCTGAAGACGCCACCACCGCCTCGATGAACTGCACGCCGCTCAGGCCGTCTTCCAGCGTCGGGAAGTGCATGCCCTTGTCGGCCTTCGGCGCATCCGGCCGCGCGGCGCGGATCGCCTGCGCGATCTCGGCGTAGAGCGTTGCGAAGCCTTCCAGGTAGCCCTCCGGGTGCCCCGACGGGATGCGCGAGACACGTGCCGCCGCGGCATTCGCCGCCCCCGTCGCGCGCGAGATCGTCTGCGTCGGCTGCCCGAAGGGCGACCAATGCAATTGGTTCGGCTGCTCCTGGCGCCAGTCGATCCCACCCTGGCTGCCATAGACACGCAGGCGCAGGTTGTTTTCGTTGCCGGGCGCCACCTGGCTGGCCCAGAGCAGGCCGCGCGCGCCGCCGGCATAACGCAGCATCACCTGTGCGTTGTCGTCGAGCTGGCGTCCCTTCACGAAGCGGCTCAGGTCGGCGCAGAGCTCGTCGAGTTCGAGGCCGGTGACATAGGCCACGAGATGGTGTGCGTGGGTGCCGATGTCGCCGATGGCGCCGCCCGCGCCGCTGCGCGCCGGGTCGGTGCGCCAGCCGGCCTGCTTCTGGCCCGTTTGCTCCAGCGCTTCCGTCAGCCAGTCCTGCGCGTATTCGACCTGGACCACGCGGATCTCGCCGAGCCGGCCTTCCTGCACCATCTGGCGCGCGTGCCGCACCATCGGGTAGCCGCTGTAGTTGTGCGTCACGGCGAAGATGCGCTTTGTCTTCCTCACCAGCGCGAGCAGTTTCTTCGCCTCCTTGCTCGTGGTCGTCACCGGCTTGTCGCAGATGACGTGGATGCCCGCCTCGAGGAATGCCGTGGCCACCGGCGCGTGCAGGTGATTCGGCGTGACGATCGACACCGCCTCAATGCCGTCGGCGCACTTGCTTTCAGCCTTCGCCATCGCGGTGTAGTCGCTGTAGATGCGGTCGGCGCCGAGGCCGATCGCGCGCCCCGAGCGCTGCGCCTTCTGCGGCGTCGCAGAGAGTGCGCCGGCGACGAGTTCGTAGTGATCGTCCAGGCGCGCGGCGATGCGGTGCACCGCGCCGATGAAGGCGCCCTCCCCGCCGCCGACCATGCCCAATCGAACCCGGTTCACAGCCCGAGCATCCGCTTCAGCTGCGCCGCGTCGTGCGCAGCGCCGGCGAAGTCGTCGAAGGCCTTTTCGGTGACGCGGATGATGTGGTCGCGGATGAACGGTGCGCCTTCTGCCGCACCCGCTTCGGGGTGCTTCAGGCAACACTCCCATTCCAACACCGCCCAACCTTCGTAGCCGTATTGCGCCATCTTCGAGAAGATGGCCTTGAAGTCGACCTGCCCGTCGCCGAGCGAGCGGAAGCGCCCCGCCCGCTCGACCCAGGGCTGATAGCCCGAGTACACGCCCTGGCGCCCGCTCGGGCGGAACTCGGCGTCCTTGATGTGCAGCGCCTTGATGCGCTCGTGGTAGATGTCGATGAAGGCCAGGTAGTCGAGTTGCTGCAGCAGGAAGTGCGAGGGGTCGTAGTTGATGCAGCAGCGCGGATGGTTGTCCACCCGTTCGAGGAACCTCTCGAATGTCACGCCATCGAACAGGTCCTCGCCCGGGTGCAACTCGAAGCAGACGTGGCAGCCCGCGTCCTCGAAGGCGTCGAAGATCGGCCGCCAGCGTTTGGCCAGTTCGTCGAAGGCCGCATCCACCAGCCCGGCCGGACGCTGCGGCCACGGGTACAGGTAGGGCCAGGCCAGCGCGCCCGGAAAGCTCACATTCGAAGTCAGCCCGAGGTTGCGCGATGCACGCGCCGACAAGAGCATCTGTTGCACCGCCCAGCGCTGGCGCTCGGCCGGTTTGCCCTTCAGCGCCGCCGGTGCAAAGGCGTCGAAGGCATCGTCGTAAGCCGGGTGCACCGCCACGAGCTGACCCTGCAGGTGCGTGCCGAGCTCGGTGATCTCGACGCCGTTCTCGCGCGCGATGCCGGCGATCTCGTCGCAGTAGGTCTTGGACTCCGCCGCCTTGGCAAGGTCGAACAGCCGGCTGTCCCACGACGGAACCTGCACGCCCTTGAAGCCGAGCGATGCGGCCCACTTCGTGATCGACGGCCAGGTGTTGAACGGTGCAGCGTCGCCGGCAAACTGCGCCAGGTAGATGCCGGGACCCAAGATGTTGCTTGCCATGTTGTCGCCTCCTTGTTCGCGTCGGGTGGCCGACTGCGGAGCCTGAATGATGCATCGCCCGCGGGCGCTGCGTCTTGCGCTCGGTTTCAGCCTTTCGGCCGGGTCGCCGCTCATGAGCAGGCCACAGGCCCAGTGGGCGTCTTCCTTGCCTGTCCATAGCGGTCCGGCCAGACCGGCAAAGCCCGGAAGCGTGCGCTGGCGCCATCCGTTGGCGGTCAGCGTCTTGGTGCTTTGCAACGTGTTCATAATTCTTCAAATCCGTGTCGGCAGCTGATGCGACGGTGTTTGCACCTCGGCTTGCAGGTCCTCGCGCAGCCCAGGGTTCGGCAGCGCCTGCTCGAACTGGGGCACGAACCCGCCGGCGGCTCGCCGGCCGAGCTCGCCGAGTTCGCCCGCAGCGAGCGCCAGAAGTGGGGCCCGCTGATCACCAAGGTCGGCATCAAGGCCGAGTGACGCGCCGGGGCACCACCATCAGGGTGTGACAGGCAGGCCAAACATAGGGGTGTTGCGCCCACCGCCGACTGCACAGAATCGCCGCCTGCATCCGAGGCGAGACGATGGCAACCCAGCCAGACCCGGTATTTGTCCAGAGTTACGAATGGTTTCGCGACGCCGTTGACCACGCGCTCGATGGCGCGCCGGCAACCGTGGCGGCGCAGCGCGCGAGTGTCGAGCGCATGCTCTGGACCCTGCTCGGCCGCGTCGACGTCAATGCCCCGCTGCCGGCGGGCAATGCGATCACGCTGGAGCAGTTCCAGGGCGGTGGCGCTGCTGCGCAGGGCATCGCGCTGGCGGCGCTGATCGCGGCCGAGTTCCTGGCCGCACTCGACACCATCAAGGCCGCGGTCGACGCGATCCAGTCCGGCGCTGGTGCCGGCGCACGGAAGGACATCTTCCGCGTCGTCGGCAAGGTCGTGAAGCAGGTCGACGGCATCGTGAAGGGTGTCGACGCCGCGGCACGTTATCCGAGTGCCTTCGGCCTCGCGAAGCTGATGCTCACGATGTCGGGCGACGCGCGCGCCACCATCGCCGCCGGGCAGTCGCAGGCGCAGCAGTTGGCCGACTTCGTCGCCCGCAGCACCGTCGGCGGCAACCCGAGCCAGGCGCAGATCGACGACGCGGCGTCGGCGCTCGGCGTCTTCACCGCGCTCGCCGGCGGGCTCATCGACCGCAGCTTTTCCAAGGCCGCCGATGCCGCGGACTTCGGCTGGTCACCACAGGCCATGGCCGCCGCGGTGCCGCCGGGTGCGCTCGGCCCGATCGTCGTTCCGTTCGGGCTCGCTGCCGGGCCGGCGAAGCTGAGCCTGAATGTCGTCGCTGGCCCGGTGCCGGCGGGCGTGCAGTTCGACGCCGCGCTGAACCTCAGCGCAGCCGCCGCGGCGGGCCCGGCCAAGGTCAAGCTGAAGGGCAGCGCGGCGCTCAAGGTCTATCAGCCGGTGCTGCCGCCCGGGGCGGCCAAGGTCGAGGGCAACAACCCGTCGCTCGGGGTCGAGTTGTCGAAGAAGCAGGACAACGGCTTCGCGCTCAAGATGGGCCCGGTCGCGCTCGGCGGCTTCGGCACCGCTTCGCTGCAGATCAAGGAGATCGGTGCCGCGGTCCAGCTCGCGCTCAAGGGCGCCGGGGTCGAGCCGCGTTTCGATGTCTTCCTGCGTGAAGGCGAGGTCAAGCTCACGATCGACGACAAGCTGCTCAAGGAAGTGCTCTCGGGCGACGTGACGGTGGACTTCGCGGTCGAGGCGCAACTCGACAGCAAGGGCAAGCTGCACCTGAAGGACGGCACCGGCCTGCGTGTCGCGCTGCCGGTGCCGCAGATCCCGAGTGGCCCGTTGAACCTGATGCTGATCCACCTCGGCATCGAGCCCCTGCAAGGCTCGTTCGACGAGATCGACGCCGAACTCTCGGCGTCTTTCGGCATCGAGCTCGGGCCCTTCAAAGGATCGGTGGATCGCCTGGGCGTGATCGTGCGGCTGCGCGGGATGTTCGGCAACGACCCCGACGTCGCCTTCGCGCTCAAGCCGCCCAACGGCGCCGGGCTGTCGCTCGACGCCGGTGTCGTCGCAGGCGGCGGCTACGTCTACCTCGACCCCGAGAAGGGCGAGTACGCGGGCGTGCTCGAGCTGCGCATGATGGCGATCGGCATCAAGGCGATCGCAATCCTGAACACCAAGGTCGCCGACGCCGGCTGGTCGCTGCTGCTCCTGATCTTCGGCAACTTCCCGCCGATCCAGCTCTCCTTCGGCTTCACGCTCACCGGCATCGGCGGCCTCATCGGGCTGCAGCACACGATCAGCACCGACGCGCTGTCCAAGGGCCTGGCCACCGGCGCACTCGACGCGGTGCTGTTCCCGGCCAACCCGGTGGCCGACGCGCCGCAGATCATCAACACGCTGCGCACGCTGTTCCCGACCAAGCGCGGCGGTTTCATCATCGGGCCGATGCTCGAGGTCGGCTGGGGCACGCCCAACCTCGTGACGATCCGCGTCGGCGTGCTGATCGAGCCCTCGATGATCGTGATCATCGGCCAGGCGATCGTGCAGATCCCGCCGCTCGTCGACAAGGACCTGGCGATCCTGCGCCTGCAGGTCGACTTCGTCGGCTACATCAAGTTCGATCCCTTCAAGATCGCCTTCGATGCCAAGTTGCGCGACTCGCGCGTGCTCTTCATCACGCTGACCGGCAGCTTCTCGTTCCGCGCCAGCTTCGGCGCCAAGCCGAGCTTCCTCTTCAGCGCCGGCGGTTTCCACCCGCGCTTCAAGGACATTCCCGACGACGTGCCGGCGATGGACCGCATCGGCGCCGGCTTCTCGATCGGCATCGTCGGCGTCAAGTTCGAGGGTTACTTCGCCGTCACCTCGGCGACCGTGCAAGGCGGCTCCGAACTGCGTGTCTGGGCCGACGTCGGCGTGGCGAGCTTCGAGGGCGGTTTCGGCTACGACGTCATCGTCTACCTCGAGCCACGTTTCCACTTCGAAGCCGACATGCGGGTCTGGGTCAAGGTGATGCTGTTCGGCCTCACGCTCGGCGCGCGCATCGAAGGCACGCTCGCGGGCCCCGGACGTTGGCGCGCCGCCGGCCAGGCCACGGTCGACCTCGGCTTCTTCGGCGAACACAGCATCGACTTCGACGAAAGCTGGGGCAGCGCGGTCGACACGCCGATGCCGACCGAAGCCGTCGAGGTGCAGCTGGCGCTGGAGATCGCCAAGGTAGAGAACTGGTCGGCGCAGCTGCCGAGAGCCGAAGACGCCTTCGTCACCCTGGCCAAGATCGAGGGCCTGACCGATCTGTTGGCGCACCCGCGCAGCCCGCTCACCTTCCGCCAGAAGTACATCCCGCTCGGTGCCACGCTGAAGCGCCTCGGCACCAAGCGGCCGGCCGGGCCGAACCGCTTCAGCGCCCCCGCGCTGACCCTGCCGGGTGGTTCGGGCGACTTCCCGGCGAATGCGGTCAAGGACCATTTCGCTTCGGCGCAGTTCTTCGATGTGACCGAGCAGGACCGCTTGCAGGGCCCGTCCTTCGAGCCCTACGACGCCGGGGTGACGGTGGCGGTCGACAGCTTCGACAGCGGGCCGCGGGTCGACGAGACCTTCGACTACGAAGAGGTCAACCTGTCGAGCGACGAACCCAAGCGCCTCAGCACACTGCACCTCGGCCTGCTCGCCGACGCGGCCTGGCTCTACCGCAACGGTGGCGCGGCACGGAGCGAGCTTCGCCAGCGCCTGCAACCCAAGGTGACGGCCAAGCTCGAAGCGGCCGCGCCCGGCTACCGTGTGACCGAGCGCAACACGGCCAAGGCCACGGCCCCCGTCACGTCCTACTCGAACGCCAAGAACCACGCCGCGGCGCTGGATGCGGGGCAGTTTCAGGTCGCCGAGGCTTTCGAGGCCCTGGTCTGAGGGGAAGCGCATGGCGATCGACTACCGATTCCTGCCCTGGGCCCGGCGCGGTCTCGTGCGCGCGCTGCAGACCGCAGACGCAAACGGCATGGACGCGCGGCCGGCGATCCAGCTCGGCCTGACGATCAGCGCCGACCGCGACGGCACAGCCGCGGCGCCGGTGGCCGGCAACCTCAGCCTGCGCCTGTTCGGCCCGGGCGACGTGGTCGGCCTGGACACCCGCCTGATCCTGCGCACCGACCCGAAACCCTTCGCGGCCAACTTCGAGCCCAACTACCTGGCCCTGGTCGACTTCGACCCGCCCGACCTGCCGTGGATGTTCACGCCGGCCAAGGCCGACGCGCTGCAGCGCCTGCGGCCGTGGCTCGTGCTCGTGGTCTTCGACCGCGCCCACGTGCATCTGCCGCGCATGCGCGGTGGCAGCGCACCGCTGCCGTCGATCGTGGTGCCGAAGGGCGTCGCCGAGACCGAACTGCCCGACCTGGACGAGTCCTGGATGTGGGCCCACGCGCAGGCGACCTCCAGCGCGAGCAGCAAGGCGCAGATCGACGCCGAGCTGATGCAGCAGCCCGAGCGGAACGTTTCGCGCCTGGTGAGCTCGCGCCGGCTCGAGCCGTCGCACGACTACTTTGCCGCCCTGGTGCCGGCGTTCGACATCGGTTGCCGGCGCGGCCTGGGGCAGCCGCTCGCCGCGCAGGCCGACGCGCCGCTGCTGCTGCAGCCGGCGTGGACACGCCCGCACGCCGGCAACGTCGAACTGCCGGTCTATTTCCACTGGGAGTTCTCCACCGGCCCGGCGGGTGACTTCGAAACCCTCGCCCGGCGAATCAAGACACCGAAGGATTATGTCGGCGATGCTGCGCTGACACAGCGTCTGAAGACCCTTGGCACGGTGCCGATGTCGGTCGACGCCGACCGCCTGCTCACCGCCGATGCGCAGCCGATCAGCCCGCTGTACGAAGGCGCGCTGACCTCGGTCGCCTACGCCAGCGAGCCGAGTGCACGCGACGACGTAGCAAGCAAGCTGCAGACGATCGTCAACGCACCGCAGACCCAGCTCATCGCCGCCGCGGCGCCCGAACGTGCGCCCACGGTGGCGCCGCCGATCTACGGCGCCTGGCATGCACGCAAGCACGTGGTGGACGCCACACCCGGCCGCTGGCTCAACGACCTCAACCGCGACCCCCGCTTCCGCGCCGCCGCCGGCAAGGGCACCGAGGTCGTTCGTGCCAATCAAGAGGCCTACATGGACGCCTGCTGGGCCCAGGTCGGCGAGGTGCTGCGAACCGAGCGTGCGCTGGCCCGCGCGGCGATGGCCAAGGAGGTGCAGCGGGTCCTGCACACACGCCTGAAGAAGCTGCCCGATGACCGCTTCTTCGCCATCGCCGGACCGGCGGCGTCGCGGATCCGGCTCGCCGCAGAGCAGACGGTGCTCGGGCGTGTGCGCATCACCAGCGTGCCCGACGCGATCTCGGATCCCGGACTGCGCCGGTTCACGAGCGCGCAGCGGCCGGTGCTGAAATCGGCGGTGCGCCGCGCGGTCGGCCAGCCGGTGGCGTTCCAGATTGCGGGCATGGTGAACACGCTCGTCAAGGCGACGGCCCACCCGGAGGCGATCGACCCCAACCGCTACGTGCCCGACGGCATCCTCGGCAGCAAGAGCTACGACCAGCTGGTAACGCCCGCCGACAACGCCGCGCTCGTCGACCTGAGTGTCATCGGCCTGGCCGGCACGATGCGCGCCGACAAGGTGCGTGCGCTGCAGACGGGCGGCCAGGCGGCGCGCCAGTGGTACACCACCGCCAACGGCGAAGGCGCGGCGTGGCGGCCCAAGCTCAAGGCCGCGACGGCACAAGGGGTGTTGACAGAAACGCACTTCATCCGCTTCGCGCAACTCTCGGCGGCGGCGACGAAACGCATCCCGATGGCGCAGATCGCACTTCAAGTGCAGGCGAACGTCGACGTGCGTCGCAGCGAAGGTGTGCTGATCGCGCTGAGCGATGTGCAGGGGCTGACACAGACCACCGTCGTGCCGATGGCGATCGACGGGCGCACCGGCGCGATCCAGGCGCTGACACCGCGTGTGGTGCTGCGGCCGTCGCGCACATCGGCGGCGGCAAAGCGCGCACCCAACCGCACGGCCGCTGCCGCGGCGGTGCAGCTCGGCTTCGGCAACGTGCTGCGACAACAGGTCGGCCAGTTCGGCAACAACGCCGTCTTCGCGACCCTGCCGCCGAACAGTCTGCCGATCGCGGCAAGTGCGTCGCCGGTCGCCATCTCGTCCGACACCACGTCGGCACTGGCGGGCCTCTTCGCCGGCCAGGCCGCGGCCACGCTGCCGCCGGGCACCGCCACGATCACGGTGCCCGCGCCGCTGAACGACCGCGCCACGCTGACGCGCTTCGGCGCCGCGCTGAAAGAAGTGAACAAACTCTGGTACTCGCCGCTCGACGTGGCCGGCGTCAAGGTCAAGGCGACCGACTTCCCGCTCGCCAGCGTCGCCGCCGAGATGCGCCGCCGCACCGACCCCGAACTGACGGTGCCGGCGCGGCTGGCGGCCACGCTGTCGATCGGCGGCAGCGCGCTCACCTTCGACGCCGCCACACGCACGCTGTCCAGCAACTTCCTGTCGCACACGCTGGCCAGCGACGCCGTCTTCAAGGACGTGCGTTTCATCGTGCCGCGCCTGTTCGACCGCGTGATGGCCTACCCCAAGCTCGAAGAACCGGTGAGCCTGCGCCTGGCCAAGATGGACGCCGAAGCGATGATGCCTGGCGCCAACGCGATCCCGAACGACTTCCTGGTGCTGGCGCGAACGAACAACCGCTTCATCGAAGCCTTCATGGTCGGCACCAACCACGAGATGGCGCGGGAGCTGCTCTGGCGCGGCTACCCGACCGACCAGCGCGGCACGCCGATGCGGCACTTCTGGGACCGCATGGACGACGCGCCCGACATCCGCGAGATGCACCTGTGGAGCGCAGGCGTGCCGCTTGGCCAGCAACCGCCGCCGCCGGAGTCGGGTGCCGGCGGCGACAAGCTGGTGCTCGTGATCCGCGCCACCCTGATCAAGCGCTTCCCGAACCTGACCGTCTACGCGCAGCGCAAGCACCCGGCGAACAACAAGCTGGGCCAGCCGGTCGATTTCACCGTGGCCGAGCCCGGCATCACGATCCCGGCCAGCCTGGACATGATCGTCAAGCGACCGCTCTTCGCCGGCCCGCTGCCGCCCGACCTGGTCTACGTCGGCTTCGACATTCCGATCGTCGACCCGGTGCAGGCCAAGGCCGAAGTCGCCAAGTGGTGCTTTGTGCTCGAAGAGCAGATGACCGAGCCGCGTTTCGGTTTCGACGAGCCCGACAGCGGGCGCCTGAACAGTGGCGGCGGCGGCTGGAAAGACGTTCACTGGAACCAGGTCCTGCCGGCGGGGCTGACACGCCGCTTCCTGCGTCTGAACCACCTCGTCGCGCCGCCGGCGGGTGGCCCGGCGCGGCCGATCTCGCTCGCGAGCACCGCGCACGGTGCCAATGTCGCGCAAGCGCTGTTGCAGCGGCCGTTCCGCGCCTACTACATCGGCACCGACCTGCTGCCCTGATCGCCTTCGCGCGAGGAGACACTCATGCCCCTTCTGCCCATCGACCGAAGCGCGATCGGCCAGGCGCGTGCCGCGCTGGCGCAGACGCAAGCCACGCTGGCCGCGGCGCGGGTCGAGGTGGCGCTCGCACGCTCACAGCTCGCCGCGGCCAAGGCCCGCGGCGACGACACGTTCCGGATCGAGTCGCTCGACGCCGCGGTGAAGCAGAGCGAAGCCGCGCTGGCCGGCATCGCGGGCGGGCGCAAAGGCCTGCTCGACAGCGTGCGCTCCGAGTCGGAAATCCTGCGCGCACAGCGCGACCCGGCCGATCTGGTGCAGGCGCTGCAAGGCGACGTGCCGATCGCGCTGCTGCCGGTGCGGCTCGAAACACGCTACCTCGACAACGGCACTCGGCTCGCGATCCGCATCTACCCCGACACGATCCACGTCATGCGCCATCTGCGCGGCCTGACCGAGGCCGAGCGTCGCGGCGGGCAGGAATACTGGCAACTGCAGGTCGGCGGCGAAGGCAGAGAGGAAACGGTCTGGCGCCGGCTCGTCGCCACTTACCGCGCACCGCGCGCGCAGTTCATCGTGCGCGCGACCGACCCCACCAACCCGGACGAAGCCCAGGCCGTCACGAGCCTGGCACGCCAGACCTACGCGATGCTGCTGCCCGACCGCTTCTGCGCCGTCGGCTACGCGGCGGGCCGGCGCGAGGTCTTCCGCGTCTGGGGCCGCAACGTGCCCGACACGCTGCCGATGGGCCCCGAGCTCGACCCCGCACTCGCGAGTGCGGGTGAAGCGAACGACGCGCTCTTCGGCTCCGAGGGCGAGTGGATGTTCAAGTTCGACGCCGCGGTCGAGGTCGGCATGGCGCTCTCGGTCACGGCGCAAGACGTCACCACCCGCCTGCAGCAGCGCGGCGATCGGGTGCCCTTTGCGTTCGGTTCACCGCTGGAGCGGCTGGTCGTCGTCGGCGTCGACTGGACGCTCGAACCTGCAAGTGCCGCCGACGCGCTGGAGGAACTCTTCGCCGGCCACGCCGTCAGCACCGGCATGGCCTTCGTGCCGCTCGGCACCGCCACCAACAACACCGGCCGCGGTGCGTCGGCGCTCAATTCCGGCGCCGTGCCGCCACCGCCCTCTGACGCATCCGGCGCGCCCGCGGCAGGCAGCAGCGACGCCTACGACCTGTTCAAACGCGCCTTCGGCTTCGGCGGGCAGGCGCTGCCGCCGAGCCTGCTGCCCGGCGCCGGCCTGGCCGAACAGCGCACGCAGATGCACATGATCAACGCGCTCTGGCGCGGCACCTTCGGGCGTTACCTCGACGAGATGTGGAACGTCTCGCAGATCAACGAGACCTACGTCAGCGACGCCGCGATCGATGCCGCGCGAAACTTCGCCGTCGGCTGGGTGCGACCGGGCGGACCGCTGCCGGTGCTGCGCATCGGCAAGCAGCCTTACGGGGTGCTGCCGGTGGCAGCGCAGTACGTGCCGCAGGGCACGGTCGAGACCAACCTGTTCAAGGTCATCGGCTTCCTGCGCCCGGCCTGGAGCCACGCGCTGCAGACCGTGCCGCGTGTCAACGGCCAGAAGCTCGACGAAGTGCGCGAGCTGATCCAGAGCGGGCCCTGGTCGACGGTGGCCAAGTTCCGCAACATCGAGAACCCGAACAAGTCCGTCATCGTCAATGGCCTGACCTCGCAATACGGCGCCGCGCAGACCAACACCAAGGCACCGATCGTGCGTGAGATGTTGGCCGCCTTCGGCATCGACCAGAAGGTCGAGGTGCTGCTCGAGCACGTGGTGCACGACGTGCAGGGCCACGACCTCGGCTACGTGCCGTGGGTCCAGGCCGACCCGGTGGACAAGAAAAAAGCACGCGCGCCGGGCGACACCCTCGACCCGCCGTTCATCGCGCGCATCGAGGCCGCGCTTGGCGACGGCGCGAACGCCAAGGCCAAGCTGTCGCAACAGCAGAACGGCGACTCGTTGCTGGAGGCGATGCTCGCCTTCTCGGCCGAGGAGGAGTTCGACCGCGCGGGCCTGCGCATCATCGACAAGGCGATCGCCGAAAGCCCGCACGCCAGCGTCAAGAGCAGCCTGGCGGTGTCGAAGTCGACACCGTCGTTCGTCGGCATCGCGCCGGTGGCGCAGGCGAGCGCTTTCCACGACGTCGGGTCGACACGCGCGCTGAACAACCTGACGATCCCGGCCGTCACCGGCGGCAACACGATCGAGGCGCACGTCGCCGGGCTCGTGGCGGCAACCCCTGCGCTGAATGCGGCAGTCGCGGGTCATTCGGCAGCGGCCGAGTTCGCCGACTTCAACGTCGCGCTGCCTTTTGTCTGGCGCAATACCGGCGCCGTGCGCGCGAGCCTGAAGCACCTGGCGCCGTTGAAGGTGGGCGAGCTGGACCTCGCGTTTCGCCTCACGCTCGACACCTTCTCGCACCGGCTCGACGCCTGGATCACCGGCCTCGCTTCCAAGCGGCTCGAGCAGTTGCGCGTGCAACACCAGGCGAATGCGCCCGCCGGGCAGCCGCTCGGGCTGCACCTGGGCGCCTACGGCTTCGTCGAGAACCTGAAGCGCGACACCGCGCCCGACAGCCTGGGGTACACGCACGCCCCGTCGCTGACGCAGGCCGCCGCGGCCGCGATGCTCCGCAGCGGCTTCCTCGCCAACGCCGAGCGCGGTGGCGACGCCTTCAACATCGACCTGAGTTCGGCGCGGGTCCAGAAAGCGCGCGGCCTGATCGAGGGCATCGAACGCGGCCAGAGCCCGGCGGCGCTGCTCGGTTACCGCTTCGAGCGCGCGCTGCGCGACACCACCGATTTCGTCGGCGCACAGTACATCCTCGACTTCCGCCTGCGTTACCCGCTGCGCGCCGCCGGCAGCACGCTCGCCGAGCAGCCGGCCGAGAAGATCGCCGCGCGCGACGTCGTCGACGGGCTGGCGCTGCTCGACGCCTGGCGCACCAGCGGCAACGCCGTGCTCGGCTTCGTCGACAGCGCACATCGTTCGGCAGTGCGGCCGGTGCTGGCCGAACTGGCCGAGACCTGGGACGCGCTGAGCGATGTCATGGTGTCCGAGAGCGTCTACCAGCTGGCGCAGAACAACCTGGAGCGTGCCGCCGCAGCGACCGCGATGTTCGACTCGCACGCGAGCCCGGTCTCGCCGCAGGTGACGCAGACGCCGCGCGCCGGCGTGTCCTATGCGCAGCGGCTGGTCGCCCTGTGCGCCGCGGCGCCGCGCCCGGCGGCGTGGGCGCAGGCGGCGCAGTCTGACCCGCGCAGCGTGATCGAGCCCCGCCTCGATGCCTGGGTCGCCCAGCTGCTCGGCAATCCGGCGCGATTTGCCTTCAAGGCACTGAAGACACGCAACGGCGCGCTCGACGGCGAGATCGTGCTGACGCCGGCCGACCTCGGCCGCGGCCCGCTGTCGCTCGTGCTCGGCACTGCGGTGCACCCGGGCGACGAGGGCGTGCGCGCGGCGCCGTTGCGGCGCTGGCTCGTCGAGGCCTTCACGGCGCGGGTGGCGGGCGCAGGGGATCTGCAGCTCGACATCCTGGAACGCAACGGCGCCGTCGAATTGCCTGGGCTGGCCGAATTCGAGGCCCTCGCCAGCACCGTGCGCGCCCTCGTGGCCGGTGTGCGCGCGCTGAACCGGCACGACCTCGTCGTACCCAGCGACGAGTTCGAGGCGACCCAGATCGACCAGGGCGACTACGCCGGCGTCGACGGGCCGGAGATCGAAGGCCGCGCCGACGCGGCGCTGGCGCTGCTGGCGGCGGCGCGCCAGTCCCTCGCCGACGCGGCGAACGACGACGACGCCATCACCAGCGCACTGCGCAACTGCTGGCCGTTCGGCTTGCGCGAGGCCGAACCCGAGGCCGCGCCCGCGGATCCGGCCGCGCTGTCCCGCTGGCGCAGCGAACACCGGTCGCGGCGCGACCGGGTGCTGGTCGAGATCGACGAACGCCTGACAGTGTCGGCGGCCTTGCCGCCACGCGGTCGCACGCCCGTGGACAACCGCGACCCGACCGTGCCCGAGGCGATCGACATCGCGATCGACCGCATCAAGCTCATCTTCGGCAAGGACTTCCCGGTCCTGCCGGTGTTCACCCTCGGACCCTACGCGCCGTCGGTGGCGGCATCGCTGGCGGACCGCGTGGCGCTCGTCGGCGACGACCCCTTTGCCGTCGCCGGCTGGCTGCCGAAGCTGGCGCGTGTGCGCGAAGGTGCCGACCGGCTCGACGCCGCATTCACCGCGCACGAGGCTTTGCACGAAGACAGCCTGACCCACACCCTGGGCGTGTGGCAGCTGCCGCACGCGGCGGGCAAGGCCTGGGCCGCGCGACCCGAAGGCTGGGCCGGCCAGGACATCCGCAAGGCGGTGCCGCAGCTCGCAGTCGTCTGCGCCGGGGCCGAGGCGCTGGCGGGCCTGGTCGAAGGCACGCTGCTCGCCGGACTGTCGATCGACGAGTGGCAGGAAGTGATTCCCGACCCGGTGCAGACGACCGGCGTCGCCTTCCACTACGACGCACCCGGTGCGCGACCGCCGCAGGCCGTGCTGCTGGCGGTGCCGCCGCGCGCCAACATGGCGGAGTGGAACTTCGACCAGGTGCTCGCCGCGGTCCACGAAGCCTTCGACCTGGCGCAGCTGCGATGCGTGCGGCCGAAGGATTTCAGCGCCGGGCTCGGTGTCTTCCTGCCGGGCAACTTCCTGCCGCAGAACTTTGGCGCCGACGTGCCGAGCGTCGAGCTCTGGCAGATGGCGCGCAAGTACGCCAGCTACGCGGCAACCACGGTCGCGCTGGGCAAGATCTGAAGGGGCTGCACGATGCTCTACCTGTTGCCTAAATCGCTGGTGTCGCTGGGCGCCGCGCTCTTCGAACCGGTCAAGCCCTCGATCACCGGCTTCGCCCGCATCGAGACCTCACCGATCTCGCCCCAACTCGACGACGGACTGTCGGCACCGCTGGCCGACCCGCTGTGGCTGCTCGGCCGCCAGTGGCAGTTCGAGGAGTTGCGCGGCGAGGATGCGGGCACGCCGATCGGCGTCGACTTCGACGTGCACGCGTCGCCGATCGACCGCTTTGCGCCCGGGCCCGGAGCGACGCTGGCGCAAGCCACGCCGCTGGGCGGTGGCGGGCCGCCGGTGGAAGTGCGGGTCGAGGCCGAGCCGGCCCTCGCCGCACACGCCCGTCTCGACGGCGAGGCGGGGTTGAACCTGCTGCGCAGGGCGCGGACGCAGAATCTGCCGGGCCTGGTCGCCGCCTTGCGCGGCCCGGCCTTCACGCTCGATCTGCCGCAGCCCGAAGACCCGCAGAGCGACCTGCTCGGGCAGCAGTGGCACCTTCTGCTGGCTGGGCGCAGCATCAGCGCCGCCAAGGTGGCCACGTTGCTGGCGCCCGAGCGTGGTGGTGACGGCCACCTGGCTGCGCTGCCCGCGGGCCTCGGCGTCCCGGCCGCCGAGGCCGGCGCGGCCCTGACCGTGCTCGACACCTGGCTGCAATGGCTCGACACGCTGGTGCACGAAGGCGCGGCCGACAACACGTCGTGGCGCAAGGAACGTTTCGAGTACGCTTTCTCGCTCTACGCCAAGGGACGCTCGCGCGATGTCGCGCTGCGTGCCGACGAGTACACCGACGGCCGGGTCGACTGGCACAGCTTCGTCGCCGAGAACGAAGGCCCGGCCAACGCGGCACCGCCACCCGAGCCCGAAAAGCAGGTGCGCAACTCGTTGCCGGTGCCGGTGCGTTACCCGGGCATGCCGGCCGATCGCTACTGGGAGTTCGAAGACGCGCGGGTCAACTTCGCCGGTGTCGAGTCGTCGCCGGCGAGCCTGGTGCGCCTGGTCATGACCGAGTTCGCGCTCGCCTACGGCAACGACTGGTTCCTGCTGCCGGTGGACCTGCCGGTCGGCCAGCTGTACGACTTGAGCGGCTTCAAGGT
>DATDER010000086.1:0-10923 GCA_036523095.1 Rubrivivax sp. | reverse complement strand
TCGGCCTTGCGGCGCACCAGCCGATCGCTCATCGCGCCGAGCCAGCGCAGGTAGACCAGGCGGTCCTCGACGCGGTCGAAGGCAGGCCGCGGCGGCGCCGCGTCGCCCACCGCGGCCGACAACGCCGTGCGCACCGCGTTGGCCAGAGGCTCCTCGATCTGCGCGCCGGCGACGGCGTTGCGCATAGGTGCGGCCACCAGGGCCAGCGCGCCGACGAAGAGACGGCGACGCCGAAGGTCGTGCCGGCTCACTGGCTCGGCGCAAGCCGGTCGCGCAGCCGGCCCACCACCTCGCCGAGCGGCACCCGCTGGGCCTCGGCTTCGCGCCGGGCCTGCAACTCGACCTGCCCCTCCTTGAGCCCGCGCTCGGACAGCACCACACGCTGCGGCACGCCGATCAGCTCCCAGTCGGCGAACATCGCGCCCGGACGTTCGCCCCGGTCGTCGAGCACGACGTCGACGCCGAGCGCCGCGAGTTCGTCGTGCAGCTGGTCGGCCGCTGCGCGCACATCGGCATTGCGGTCGTAGCCGATCGGGCACAGCACCACGGCAAAAGGTGCGATCGAAGCCGGCCAGACGATGCCACGCTCGTCGTGGTTCTGCTCGATCGCCGCGCCCAGGATGCGCGTGACGCCGATACCGTAACAGCCCATCTCCATCAGCTGCGGCTTGCCGGCCTCGTCGAGGTAAGTCGCGCCCATGTCCTTGCTGTACTTGGTGCCGAGATAGAAGACGTGGCCGACCTCGATCCCGCGCTGAATCGCCAGCACGCCCTTGCCGTCGGGCGACGGTTCGCCGGCGAGCACGTTGCGGATGTCCGCCACGACGTCGGGCTCGGGCAAGTCGCGGCCCCAGTTGACGCCGGTGAAGTGATAGTCGACTTCGTTCGCACCGCAGGTGAAGTCGTGCATCGCAGCGACGGTGCGGTCGGCGACGACCTTGACGGGCTGGCGCAAACCGATCGGTCCGAGGTAACCCGGCTTCGTGCCGAAGTGCTGTTCGATCTCGGCAACCGTCGCAAAGCGGAAACCGGCCTTCAGCTCCGCCAGCTTGCCAGCCTTGATCTCGTTCAACTGGTGGTCGCCGCGCACGAGCAACAACCAGACCGTGGTCTTCACCACGTCACCGGCAGCCGACAGTTCGTCGGTAGCCAGCACGAGCGACTTCACGGTCGTCTGCAGCGGCATGCCCAGCAGCGTCGCAACGTCCTCGCAGGTGCTCTTGCCCGGCGTAGGTGTCTTGTGCAGCGCCTGCGCCGGCGCCGTCCGCCCCGCGGCCGGCGCCACCGCTTCGGCCAGTTCGACATTCGCCGCGTAGTCGCTCGTCGGGCAGTAGACGAGCGCGTCTTCGCCGGTGTCGGCGATGACCTGGAACTCCTGCGACAGATCGCCGCCGATCGCGCCCGAGTCGGCGGCCACGGCGCGGTACTGCAGGCCGAAGCGGTCGAAGATCGCGCCGTAGGCCTTGAGCATGATCTCGTAGCTGCGCGCGGCGCCAGCAGGGTCACGGTCGAAGGAGTACGCGTCCTTCATCGTGAACTCGCGCGCCCGCATGAGGCCGAAGCGCGGCCGGCGTTCGTCGCGGAACTTGGTCTGGATGTGGTAGAAATTCTTCGGCAGTTGCTTGTAGCTGCGCAGTTCCTGGCGCGCGATGTCGGTGATGGCCTCTTCGCTCGTCGGCTGGACGACGAAGTCGCGCTCGTGCCGGTCCTTGACGCGCATCAGTTCCGGCCCGTAGGCTTGGAAGCGCCCCGACTCCTGCCACAACTCGGCCGGCTGCACCACCGGCATCAGCAGTTCCACCGCGCCGGCGCGGTTCATCTCCTCGCGGATGATGTGCTCGACCTTGCGGATCACGCGCAGGCCCATCGGCATGTAGCTGTAGACGCCTGCGGCCAAGCGTTTGATCATGCCAGCTCGCAGCATCAGGCGGTGGCTCACGACCTCGGCATCGGCCGGCGCTTCCTTCTGAGTCGAAATGAAGAACGAACTTGCTTTCATGGGCGAGGGGAGTGTTGGGTCCGGGCCGGCAAGTTGCTCGAACCGTTCGCACCGCGGGGGCGCATGCGGGTAACCGAGGCATCGCGCGCCGCACACAGCCGGTGCAATAATGAAATCAGTAAGAAATTCGAGGTTTGATTATGCTCGACCGGGAAGGCTTCAGGCCCAACGTCGGCATCATCCTGCTCAATGGGCGCAACCAGGTTTTCTGGGGCAAGCGCTTGCGGACCCATTCGTGGCAGTTTCCGCAAGGCGGCATCAAACATGGTGAATCGCCCGAGCAGGCGATGTTCCGCGAGCTGCACGAAGAGGTAGGGCTGCTGCGCGAGCACGTGCAGATCGTCGCGCGCACGCGCGACTGGTTGCGTTACGAGGTGCCCGACCACTTCATCCGCAAGGACGCACGGGGCCACTACCGCGGCCAGAAACAGATCTGGTTCCTGCTCCGGCTAGTCGGTCGCGACAGCGACATGAACCTGCGCGCGACCGACCACCCCGAGTTCGATGCCTGGCGCTGGAACGACTACTGGGTGCCGCTCGAGCTGGTGATCGAATTCAAGCGTGGCGTCTACGAGATGGCGCTGACCGAACTTGCGCGTTTCCTGCCGCGAGCCAACATCCACAATCGCTACCTGCGCGGCGGCGTGCGGCAGATGCGGCACGACGATGACGCGCAGCCCGACTCGTCGCACGCCGACGCCGACCCCGCGGCGCCTCAGTAGAACTCAGGGGCGGCGCGCGCCTCAGGACAGAACGAGATTGTCCCGGTGGATCAGTTCGGGCTCGTTGGCGTAGCCCAGGAGGGCGCCGATCTTCGACGAAGGCTTGCGCGCGATGAGCCGGGATTCGCCGGCGGAATAGTTCGCGAGGCCGCGCGCGATCTCGACCCCCGCGAGTGACCGCACCGCGATCACGTCGCCGCGCGCAAACTCGCCACTCACCTCCAGCACACCGATCGGCAGCAGGCTCTTGCCCTCGTCACGCAACTTGGCCACGGCGCCGTCGTCGACCTGCACCGCGCCGCGCAGCTGGAGCTGGTCAGCCATCCACTGCTTGCGCGCGGCGAGCTTGGGCGTGCTCGCGACGAGCAGCGTGCCGATCGCCTCGCCGGCCGCCAGCCGCATCAGAACGTCGGGCTCGCGGCCCCAGGCAATGACCGTGCTGGCACCGCTGCCGGCGGCGCGCTTGGCAGCGAGCACCTTGGTCAGCATGCCGCCGCGGCCGATGTCGGACCCAGCACCGCCCGCCATGCGCTCGAGTTCCGGACCGCCAGCCACAGCCTCGGCGACAAAACGCGCCGACGGGTCCTTGCGCGGGTCGGCAGCGTATAGGCCGCGCTGGTCGGTCAGGATCACCAGCGCATCGGCATCGACCAGGTTGGCGACGAGCGCGCCCAGGGTGTCGTTGTCGCCGAACTTGATCTCGTCGGTGACGACGGTGTCGTTTTCGTTGATGACCGGGATCACCTTCAGCTGCAGCAGCGTCAGCAGCGTGGAGCGCGCGTTCAGGTAACGCTCGCGGTCCGCCATGTCGGCGTGCGTAAGCAAGACTTGCGCACTCGCCATGCCGTGGCCGCGCAGCTGGGTTTCGTAGATCTGCGCCAGGCCCATCTGGCCGACCGCGGCGGCGGCCTGCAACTCGTGCAGCTCCTTCGGCCGTGCGCGCCAGCCGAGCCGCTTCATGCCTTCGGCGATCGCGCCACTGGACACCATGACGACTTCGCGGCCCTCGTGCGCCAGGGCCGCGAGCTGGCGCGCCCAGTTGCCGATCGCCTGCGCGTCGATGCCCTTGCCCTCGTTCGTCACGAGGCTGGAGCCGACCTTGACGACGATGCGGCGCGCCGACTTCAGCTGATCAGGCATCCGGCGCCCCGCCGCCAGCATCAAAACGTTCGTCGAGACGTTCCAGCGGGCGGCGCTGGGCGGCGACGTGGTTGTAGGCCGCCCGAACCAAGGGGTCGAGTCCGTCGCGCGCCAGGGCCGAGATGGCAAACACCGGGCCCTTCCAGCGGAAGCGGCGCACGAAGTCCTTCACCCGTTGCTCGCGTTCTTCGGCCGGGATCATGTCGATCTTGTTCAGCACCAGCCAGCGCGGCTTGGCGTGCAGTTCGGCGTCGTAGGCCTTGAGCTCTTTGACGATCGCACGCGCCTGCGCCACCGGGTCGACGCCTTCGTCGAAGGGCGCCAGGTCGACCATGTGCAGCAGCAGCGTCGTGCGCTGCAGGTGGCGCAGGAACTGCAGCCCGAGGCCAGCGCCTTCGGAGGCCCCTTCGATAAGCCCCGGCACGTCGGCGACCACGAAACTCTGCTCGGGCGCCGCACGCACGACCCCGAGGTTCGGGTGCAATGTGGTGAAAGGGTAGTCGGCGATCTTCGGCCGCGCGTTGGAGATCGCCGAGATCAAGGTCGACTTGCCGGCGTTGGGCATGCCGAGCAGCCCGACGTCGGCCAACACACGCAGTTCGAGCTTGAGCTTCTTCGCTTCGCCAGGCCAGCCGGGCGTCTTCTGGCGCGGCGCGCGGTTGGTGCTGGTCTTGAAGTGCAGGTTGCCGAAGCCACCGTCACCGCCCTTGACCACCAAGACACGCTCGCCGGGGTTGAGCAGCTCGAACAACAGCTCGCCCGTTTCGGCGTCGTGCATCATGGTGCCTACCGGCACACGCAGCACGATGTCGTCGCCCGCGGCACCGAACTGGTCGGAGCCGCGCCCGGCTTCGCCATTGCGCGCCTCGAAGCGGCGCGTGTAGCGGAAGTCGATCAGCGTGTTGAGGTTGAGGTCGGCGACCGCCCAGACGCTGCCGCCGCGCCCGCCGTCGCCGCCGTTCGGCCCGCCGAAGGGGATGAACTTCTCACGCCGAAAGCTGGCGCATCCCGCCCCGCCGTTGCCGGCGGCGACGTCGATGGTGGCTTCGTCGACGAATTTCATGTCAGAGCGGTGCGTTCAAGTCGCTGAAACAAGAAACCCCGGCAGGACCGGGGCTTCGGGGCTTGAGCGTCTGGTGTGGGTTCAGACCGGTGTGATCGACACCGTCTGGCGGTTCAAGCTGCCCTTGATGGCGAACGACACACTGCCGTCGACGAGCGCGAAAAGCGTGTGGTCCTTGCCGATGCCCACATTCGTGCCCGGGTGGAACTTGGTACCGCGCTGGCGCACGATGATCGATCCGGCCGACACGGCCTGGCCGCCGAAGGCCTTCACGCCCAACATCTTGGGCTGGGAGTCACGACCGTTGCGGGTTGAGCCGCCGCCTTTTTTCTGTGCCATGGTGGGTTTGCTCCTGCGTCAGGCGTTGACCGCACCGATTTGAAGTTCGGTGTAGTTCTGGCGGTGGCCGCCGTGTTTCTGATAGTGCTTGCGGCGGCGCATCTTGAAGATGCGGACCTTGTCGTGCTTGCCATGGGCCAACACTGTCGCCACGACGCTGGCGCCGGCGACCAAGGGCGTACCGACCGTCAGGTCTGCGCCGTTGCCAACGGCCAACACCTGGTCGATCGTGACTTCCTGGCCCACGTCCGCAGCCATCAGTTCTACCTTGATCTTTTCGCCGGAAGCAACCTTGTACTGCTTGCCGCCGGTTTTGATGACCGCGTACATGTGTGACCTTTCCAATTTTTCGGGCTGCCGATGCCGCGCTCACTGTGAGCCAGCGGTCCTGTCGGCTGCTTCGTTGGGCCGTCGCCCCACCCGTGAGGGCTGTCCGGGGCATGTCGGGCCGGCGACTCGGTGCCGCCCCGCGCAGGAAACGAAGCCAAAGAGTATAGCATCAGCTCGAGAGGCGTGCGCCTCGGCCCGCTGCGCAGCGTGGCCGTGGGCAGGCAGTCTAGGGCGATCAGGCCGCTTCCTATAATCGATCCCAATTTCCGGCACGCGCCTTGCTCGACACCACCGCACCACTGGCCGCCGAGGTCGACCCCATCGACGCCGCAATGCGGCAGGTCGATGTGGTGATCCGCGAGCGGCTGTCGTCGCGAGTGGCCCTGGTCGACCAGATTGCCCAATACATCGTCACGGCGGGCGGCAAACGCATCCGCCCGCGCCTGCTGCTGTTGTTCTCGGGCGCCTTCGGCTTCGACGGCGCGGCGCGCTACGAACTCGCCGCTGCGGTGGAGTTCATCCACACCGCGACCCTGCTGCACGACGATGTCGTGGACGAATCGTCGATGCGCCGCGGCCGTGCCACCGCGAATGCGATCTTCGGCAATGCGGCGAGCGTGCTGGTCGGTGACTTCCTCTACTCCCGCGCCTTCCAGATGATGGTGTCAGTGGACAACATGCGTGTGCTGGACGTGCTCGCCGATGCCACCAACACCATCGCCGAGGGCGAGGTGCTGCAGCTGATGAACATGCACGACCCCGACCTCGCGGTCGACGAGTACGTGCGGGTGATCCGCTTCAAGACCGCCAAGCTGTTCGAGGCGAGCGCGCGGCTCGGCGCCATCCTGGGCGGCGCCAACGCGGCCACCGAAGAGGCTTGTGCCGGCTACGGCCGATCCCTCGGAACCGGCTTCCAGCTCGTCGACGACCTGCTCGACTACGCCGGCGACAGCGACGAGTTGGGCAAGAACGTCGGTGACGACCTGCGCGAAGGCAAGCCGACACTGCCTTTGCTGATCGCGATGGAACGTGGCACCGCCGCCGAACGCGCGCTGATGCGCCACGCGATCGAGGCCGGCGAGGTGCAGCGCCTGGGCGACATCGTCGACATCGTGCGCCGCACAGGGGCCATCGACGCCACCCGCGCCGCAGCCAACATCGAGGTCGACAAGGCCCGCGCCTGCCTGGCCCCCTTGCCCGAGGGACCCGCCCGCGCCGCGCTGCTAGAATTGTGCAGTCGTTCGGTGCGGCGCTCTTCGTAGGGCGTGCGGTGCCGAATCGTGACGGGAGGTCCTCCCGTCGTCACACCGCGGGGTGTAGCTTAGCCTGGTAGAGCGCTACGTTCGGGACGTAGAGGCCGGAGGTTCGAATCCTCTCACCCCGACCAATTTGCATCCACGTCGCCGGCGCCTGAACAGTCGCACTGGCACGCTTTTGGGGCCCTGGCGTTCGTTTACAGCCCAGGGCGTATCGGTGATGATCATCTGATGTACTGCACGCAGAGCTGACGGCATGCCCCTGGACACCGTGGTGGATCCGCCTCATTCGGCGCTTTCGGGTGTTGCACGGGTGCTCGTCAACGCCGGCAAGCTCAACCTCAAGGCAGCCGAAGACCTGGTCAAAGGCGCCAAGGAACGCCGCACGAGCTTCGTCACCGCGGTACTAGCCGCGGGCGCCGTGCGGCCGACCGAACTCGCGCACACGCTGTCAGGGGCCCTGGCGCTGCCGCTGATCGACCTCAACGCAGTCGACATCGACAAGCTGCCGCGCAACATCGTCGACGCCAAGATGGCGGCCCAGTACCAGCTGATCGTGCTCGGCAAGCGCGGCAGCCGGCTCTTCATCGGCGCCGCCGATCCGACAGACCAGGAGGCGGCCGAGCGCATCAAGTTCGCGACCCAGCTCACGCCCGAATGGGTCATTGTCGAACACGACAAGCTGCAGAAGCTACTCGACAGCCAGAACAGCAGTGTCGCTGAAGCGCTCGAGAACATCGCTGGCGGCGACTTCGAGTTCGATGTCACCGAAGAGGACGCAGCTGCCAGCGACGCGGCAGAAGTCGCGTCCGACGTCGAAGACGCACCCGTCGTGCGCTTCCTCCAGAAGATGCTGATCGACGCCATCAACATGCGCGCGTCGGACCTGCACTTCGAGCCCTACGAATACAACTACCGCGTGCGCTTCCGCATCGACGGCGAGCTGCGCGAGATCACCCAGCCGCCGATCGCGATCAAGGACAAGCTCGCTTCGCGCATCAAGGTCATCAGCCGGCTCGACATCTCCGAGAAGCGCGTGCCGCAGGACGGCCGCATGAAGCTCAAGTTCGGCAGCAAGGCGATCGACTTCCGCATCAGCACGCTGCCCACGCTGTTCGGCGAGAAGATCGTGATCCGGATCCTCGACCCGTCTTCGGCGCGCCTGGGCATCGAAGCGCTCGGGTACGAGAAAATCGAGAAAGAACGCCTGATGGCGGTCATCTACCGGCCCTACGGCATGATTCTCGTCACCGGACCCACCGGCTCGGGCAAGACGGTGTCGCTCTACACCTGCCTGAACATCCTGAACCAGCCGGGCGTCAATATCTCCACCGTCGAAGACCCGGCCGAAATCAACCTGCCGGGCATCAACCAGGTGAACGTGAACGACCGCGCCGGGCTCACCTTCGCCGCGGCCCTGAAGTCCTTCCTGCGCCAGGACCCGGACATCATCATGGTCGGCGAGATCCGCGACCTGGAGACCGCCGACATCGCGATCAAGGCCGCCCAGACCGGTCACATGGTGATGTCGACGTTGCATACGAACGACGCGCCGAAGACGCTGACGCGGCTGCTCAACATGGGCGTGGCGCCATTCAACATCGCCTCGAGTGTGCTGTTGATCACGGCCCAGCGCCTGGCGCGGCGCCTGTGCGAGAACTGCAAGTCACCTGCCGACTACCCTCGCGAGGCGCTGCTCAAGGCCGGCTTTGCCGAGACCGATATCGATGGCAGCTGGAAGCCCTACCGGGCGGTCGGCTGTTCGGCTTGCAACAACGGCTACAAGGGTCGGGTCGGCCTTTACCAAGTGATGCCCATTACCGAAGAGATCCAGCGCATCATCCTGGCGGAAGGTTCGTCGCTCGACATCGAGGCTGCGTCCAAGCGGGACGGTGTGCGTGACTTGCGGCAGTCCGGGCTGGTGAAAATCCGGGCCGGCGTGACGACCTTGGAAGAGGTCATCTCGTGCACCAACGAGTGACCGGCCGCACCGGTCTTTGCACGTTTGCTTTTTAGGGCCGCAGATCTCATGGCAACAGCGACAGTCACGGCAGGTAGCGCCAAGGGCGCCAAAGAGACCATCTACGAGTGGGAAGGCAAGGACAAGAACGGCAAGCTCGTTCGAGGGGAAGTCCGCGCCGGTGGCGAGGCCGTGGTGAGCGCGAGCCTGCGCCGCCAAGGCATCATGGTCTCGAAGATCAAGAAGCGCCGCATGAGCGGCGGCCGCGCGATCAAGCAGCGCGACATCGCGATCTTCACGCGCCAGTTGGCCACCATGATGAAGGCCGGCGTGCCACTGCTGCAGGCTTTCGACATCGTCGCCCGCGGCAGCACCAACGCCAAGCTGACGCGGCTGCTGAACGAGATCCGCAACGACGTCGAGACCGGCACCAGCCTCTCCGCCGCGTTCCGCAAGCACCCGATGCAGTTCGACGCGCTCTACTGCAATCTGGTCGAGGCGGGTGAGGCCGGCGGTATCCTCGAAGCGCTGCTCGAGCGCCTGTCGATCTACCAGGAAAAGACGCTCGCGATCAAGAGCAAGATCAAGTCGGCGCTGATGTACCCGATCGCGGTGCTCGTGGTCGCCTTCGTCGTGCTGACGGTCATCATGATCTTCGTCATCCCGGCGTTCAAGGAAGTGTTCTCGTCCTTCGGCGCCGACCTGCCGGCACCGACGCTGTTCGTGATCGCGCTGTCGGAGTTCTTCGTCACGTGGTGGTGGGCGATCTTCGGCCTCATCGGCGGCGGCCTGTACTTCTTCTTCGAGGCCTGGAAACGCTCCGAGAAGATGCAGATGACGATGGACCGCATCCTGCTCAAGATTCCGGTCTTCGGCGCGCTGGTCGAGAAGTCGGTCATCGCGCGCTGGACCCGCACGCTTTCGACCATGTTCGCCGCAGGCGTGCCGCTGGTCGAGGCGCTCGACTCGGTCGGCGGCGCTTCGGGCAACGCGGTTTTCGCTCAGGCCACCGAGAAGATCCAGAAAGACGTCTCCACCGGCTCGGCGTTGACGACCTCGATGCAGTCGACCGGTGTCTTCCCGGTCATGGTGCTGCAGATGTCGGCGATCGGCGAGGAATCGGGTTCGCTCGACCACATGCTGGGCAAGGCGGCCGAGTTCTATGAAGACGAGGTCGACGAGATGGTCAAGGGCCTGTCGAGCCTGATGGAGCCCTTCATCATCGTCATCCTCGGCGTCCTCATCGGCGGCATCGTGGTCTCGATGTACCTGCCGATCTTCAAGCTGGGCGCGGTGGTTTGAGCACGGTGGTGCTGGAGTGGCTGCTGCAGCCGGCGGCGCTCGCGCTGCTCGGGCTGGTGGTGGGCAGCTTCCTCAACGTCGTGATCCACCGCCTGCCGCTGATGCTCGAGCGCCAGTGGTGGGGCGACGTGGCGAACCAGCTCGCCGACAACGAGTCGTTCCAGCGCGTGTTCGCGATCGCTGCCCCGGGAGCGGTCGCGAACGTGGGCGGCACGATCACGAGATCGATCGAGGGCCTGTCACCGCTGAACCTGGCACGCCCCGCGTCGCGCTGCCCGGCCTGCGGTCACCGCATCCGCTGGTACGAGAACATCCCGGTCGTCAGCTGGCTCTTCCTGCGGGGCCGCTGCTCGTCCTGCAGCGCCGGCATTTCCTGGCGCTACCCCGTGATCGAGGCGACCACCGCGCTCCTGTTCGCGGCCGTGGGCTGGCGCATCGGCGCGCAGCCGGTGGCGCTGCTCTGGTGTGGCGTCGTCGCCGTCCTGGTGGCGCTGTCGGCGATCGACTGGGACACCACCGTCCTGCCCGACGCCTTGACGCTGCCGCTGCTCTGGGCCGGCCTCGTTGCAGCCGCTTTCGGCTGGACCATCACGCTGCCCGACGCCGTCGCCGGCGCCGCCGCGGGTTATCTGTCGCTGTGGTCGGTGTACTGGCTGTTCAAGCTCACCACCGGCAAAGAGGGCATGGGCTTCGGCGACTTCAAGCTGCTGGCCGCCCTCGGCGCCTGGCTCGGCTGGAAGGCGGTGCTGCCGGTGGTCTTGATGGCGTCGATCATCGGCGCCGTGATCGGCATCGGCATGAAGCTCGCCAGC
>DATDER010000085.1:0-15638 GCA_036523095.1 Rubrivivax sp. | reverse complement strand
GTACGAAGAAGGCACGCTCTTCTTCTACATCGACGAGTACATCAAGGACGCGCCCAAGGACCTGCTCGCGGTGCTCGGCGCCACCTGCGACTGGCTCGCGCGTGGGCTGAAGAAGGAATCGACGCTGGTCGAGAAGAACATCGACGCCCTGGCCGGCCTGCTCCAGCTGAACCCGGCCGAGCGGGCCCTGCTGCTCTACGGCACGCTCGCGCGTTACCAGCGCGACCTGCGTGGGCTGTTGGTCGAGTTCAAGGTCTCGAGCGCGCAGGAAGCCTACGCCGCGATCGCTGCGGTAGCCGGGGTCGAAGCGAGTGACGTCGCCGAAGCGATGCGCGCCGGTTCGCGGCTCGAGCGCATCGGCATGATCGAGAACCTGATCTCCGAGCACAACATCACCGACCTCGCCGACCTGATGAAGGTGAGCGAGCAGTTGCCGCCGGTGCTGATGCGCGAGTACCGCGGGCCGAACGATCTCATGGCGGTCTTCACGCGGCCCGCGACCAAGAGCGAACTGAGCCCGGCCGACTTCAACTTCGTGACCGAGGACGTCGCGGTGCTCACCGCCCTGCTGCGCAACGCGGTGGCGCAGCAGGTGCCCGGCGTCAACGTGCTTCTCTACGGGCCGCCCGGCACCGGCAAGACCGAGCTGGCCAAGGTCTGCGCGCAGGCTGCGGCACTCGATCTCTACGAGGTGGAATACGCCGACCGCGATGGCAATTCGCTTTCCGGGCGCGACCGCTACCGCAGCCTGCAGATCAGCCAGGTCTTCCTCAAGGGCAGCCACGACGTGGCGCTTCTCTTCGACGAGGTCGAGGACGTGTTCCCGCCCATCAGCGGCGATGCGGCGCAGATCATCGCCCGCCTCGACAGCAGCGACGCCGCGCCGAGCGCCAGCGTCAGCGGCAAGGCCTGGGTGAACCAGATCCTGGAAACCAACCCGGTGCCCGTGATCTGGGTCACGAACCGAGTCGAGCAGATCGACCCTGCGTTCCGACGCCGTTTCCAGTACCACCTGATGCTGAAGTCACCGCCGCCGGGGGCTCGCGAAGGCCTCGTCACTCGGGCGCTGAAGGGCGTGAATGTGAGCGACGGCTTCGCGGCCAAGCTTTCGGAGCGGCGCGGGCTGACGCCGGCGCAGATCCGGACTGCGGTGCGCTTTGCAACCCTCGCCGGCAGCGGCGGCGAGCCGGCGGCGGTCGAGGGGCTGATCGAGCGCCAGCTCGGCAACGCCGACCGCGCGCTCGGCGGCGCCGGGGCCGGGCGCGAACGCGGTGCGCGCCGCGTCGTGACGGGTTACGACCTGAGCCTGCTCAACGTCGAGAGCCGCTTCGAGGTGCCGCGCGTCGTCGAGGCGCTCAAGCGGCGCGGCCACGGCACGCTGTGTTTCCACGGCGCACCGGGTACCGGCAAGACCGCGTTGGCCGAGCACGTGGCGCAGGCGCTGCAGCGGCCGCTGATGGTGCGCCAGGCCAGTGACCTGTCGAGCAAGTACGTCGGTGAGACCGAACAGAACATGGCGCGCATGTTCGAGGAAGCCCAGAACGAAGAGGCGGTGCTGCTGCTCGACGAGGCCGACAGCTTCCTGCGCAGCCGGCGCATGGCCGAGCGCAGCTACGAAGTCACCGAGGTGAACGAGATGCTGCAGGGCATGGAGCGCTTTGGCGGCATCTTCATCTGCACCACCAACCTGTTCGAGGATCTGGACGAGGCGGCGCTGCGCCGCTTCACCTTCAAGATCCGCTTCCGGCCGCTCGTCGCGGCGCAGCGCGAACGCATGTTCGTCGCCGAAGCGCTGGGCGGGGATGTGCAGGAACTCACGCCCGAGCGACGTGCCCGCCTGGGCGCGCTCGACTTGCTGGTGCCGGGTGACTTCGCCGCCGTCAAGCGCCAGGTCGAGATCCTGGCGACCGAATTCGAGCCCGACGAATTCCTGGCCCAGCTGGAAAGCGAACACCGCGTCAAGCCCGAGGTGCGCCAGCGGCGCGGGATCGGTTTCACGCCCTGAGGCTGTGCGTGCTGCCGCGGCTCAAGTTCGCCCCGTGGCGGACCGATAGCCGGGGATGGTTCCGTGGAGGCAACAATGACGTCCGTGCTGGCGGCTGCGATCGCGCTGGCGCGTCGGCGCGTGGCCTCCTGGCGCCGACCCGCAGCTGGTGCACACAGGCCGGGCTACCGGCCGCAGGCACGCGCCGCGGCGCACGACGCGCTGACCGACCTGCCCTCGCGGGTGGGCGTGGCGGTCGCGCTCGACAAGGCCTTCGACCAAGCCGATGCCGAGCGCCGGCCGCTGTGCCTGCTCTACATCGGCGTCGACGGTTTCTCGGCCGTGAACGACGTGCACGGCCACGATGTCGGCGACCGCTTGCTCGCCGAGCTGGCTTCGCGCATGAAGTCCCTGGTCCGACAGCGCACACCGCTGGCCCGCATTGCGGGCGACGAATTCATGCTCCTGGCGCCGGGCAACCTCGAAGCCGGGCGCCACGTCGCAGCGCAGCTGCTCGCCCTGCTCGCGCAGCCGTTCCACGTCGGCGCCGACGTACTCGCGGTCAGCTGCTCGATCGGGATCGCCGAGTACCCGCGCCACGGTGTGCGCCACCACCTCACCGGCGCCGCGATGACCGCGATGCGCGCGGCCAAGCAACTCGGCGGTGGCGCCCACACCGAATACGACCCGCGCATGGGCAGCGACCAGCGCGAGCACAACGAACTCGCACGCGACCTGCGCCTGGCGGTCGACAAGGGCCAGCTCGAGCTCTTCTACCAGCCCAAGATCGACGCCCGCAGCATGCAGATCACGGCCGCCGAAGCGCTGCTGCGCTGGCACCACCCGCAACGCGGCATCGTCAGCCCGGCGCTTTTCATCCCGATCGCCGAGCAGCACCGGCTGATCTGCGGCATCGGCAACTGGGTCATCGAAGAGGCCGCGCGCCAGGCCGCGGTCTGGCGCGACATGGGCCTGCGCATGCGCGTCGCGGTCAACGTCTCGGGCTACCAGATGCGGCAGGACGACTTCGTCGACCGGCTCGCCGCAGCATTGCGCACCCACCGACTCCAGCCTTCGCGTTTCACCTGCGAGATCACCGAGACGGTGGCGATGGAAGATACCGCGGTCACCGCGGCGAGCTTCGAGCGCCTGGGCGCGCTGGGTGTGCACGTGTCGATCGACGACTTCGGCACCGGGCATTCGAGCCTGGCCGCGTTGCGCAAGCTGCCGGCGGCCGAGCTGAAGGTCGACCGCGCCTTCGTCAACGATCTCGCCACCAGCGCCGACGCACGCACCATCGTCGCCGCCGTGCTGCAGATGGCCCGCACGCTCGGCCTGCGCGTCGTGGCCGAAGGCGTCGAGACGGTGGCCCAGCGCGACCAGCTCTCCGAGCTCGGCTGCGACGAGATGCAGGGCTTCCTGTTTGCGCGCCCGATGTCCGCCCGCGCACTCGGTCTGTGGGCGATGGACGACGGGACGCGGCATTCGCCCGCCTTCGCGTCGAGCCTGTTCAAGGAAAGTGCGGTCAGGCCCGTTCCGCAGTCCAGCCCGGCCTCACCCCCCGGCGCACGGCGCTGAGCACACCGCCATCGGCTCAAGCGCGCCTGCGCGGCGACCGATAAGGCCTGGATGAACCCCGAATCCGGCTGGTCCTTCTACCTCGCGTGGGGTTGCGGTTTGGCGTTGGCCGTCGCCGCCGGGCTTTTGTGGCGCGAACGCCGCGCCGCCGCCGCGCTGCGAATGGCGCTCGACGCCCTGACGACGCGCCTCGATGATGTGTCCCGGCAGGACCCGCTCACCGGTCTGACCACCCTGCTCGGCATCGACGACACGCTGGGGCAGGCGGTCGCGCGCGCCGACCGGGCCAGCGGCGCGACCTGCGTGCTCTACATCGGCATCGACGACTTCCGGGCCCTGAACGACAGCTTCGGCCATGCCGCCGGCGACGCGGTGCTGGTCGAGGCCGCGAGCCGGCTCGTCGTGCTGGTGGGTGACCGCACCGCGGCGGCACGTGTCGGCGGCGCCGAGTTCGTGCTCGTCGTCGACGGTGACGCCGCCGGCGCCCGGCGGGCTGCCGAACGGGTGCTGGCCGACCTGGCACGACCGGTCATGGTCGATGGCCACGCCCTGAGCGTGTCGTGTTCGATCGGCCTTGCGGCTTACCCGGCGCAAGGCTCCAAGCCGCGCCTCATCCCCAACGCCTTGAGCGCGATGCGCTCGGTGCGCCACGCCGGCGGCGCCGCGTTTGCGGAGTACCTGCCGCAGATGGACACCGACCAGCGCGAACAGGCCGAACTCGCGGCGGACCTGCGGGTCGCGGTCGAACGCGGCGAGCTGATGCTGGTCTACCAGCCGAAAGTGGACGCACGCAGCCTGCAGATCACCGCGGCCGAGGCGCTGCTGCGCTGGCAGCACCCGAAGCGCGGTGTCATCAGCCCGACCATCTTCATCCCGATCGCCGAGCGCTGCGGCCTCATCGGCGCCATCGGCAACTGGGTCGTCGACGAGGCGACAAGGCAGGCGGCGCTCTGGCGCGACAGCGGCCTGCGCATGCGTGTGGCGATCAACGTCTCGGGCTACCAGATGCGCCAGCACGACTTCGTGGACCGGCTCATGCGCTCGCTGGAGGAGCGGGCGCTGAAGCCGTCGCGCTTCACCTGCGAGATCACCGAGACCATCGCGATGGAAGACACGCTCGTCACGCTGCAGGCCTTCGAGCGCCTCGGCCGCGTCGGTGTGCACGTGTCGATCGACGACTTCGGCACCGGGCACTCTAGCCTGGCCACGCTGCGCCGGCTGCCAGTGGCCGAACTCAAGATCGACCGAGCCTTCGTCACCGACCTCGGCGCGAGTCGCGACGCGATGCCGATCGCCAAGGCGATCGTCGACATGGCGCACGCGCTCGGCCTGCGTGTCGTCGCCGAGGGGGTGGAAAACGAGACCCAGCGCGACCTTCTGGTGGCACTCGGCTGCGACGAACTCCAGGGCTTCCTCTTCGCCAAGCCGATGTCGGCTGCGGCGCTCGGCCTGTGGGCGATGGGCGACGACGGGCCGCAGGAGTTCCGGACCTCGCTCTTCGCCGACACGATGCCGGCCGGACTCGTCGCCGACTGACGGGCCGCTACAACTGCTCCCAGGGCAGGCCGTCGAAGCGCCAGCCGTTGAGACGCCCGCGCCGGAAGTGTTCGTCGAGTTCGCCCTCGAATCCGTGCAGCACGTTGATCACGTCGCTGAAGCCGGCCGCTTCGAGCGCGAGGCCGGCCTCGACCGTGCGTTTGCCCGAGCGGCAGAGCAACACCACCGGGCGGTCGACGCGGCCCGCCGACTCGCGCCGCACCTGCTCGGCAAAACGCTCGGGGTGCGCCTGCATTTCGGGGTACTCGTACCACGCCACGTGCACCACGCCCGGCGGGTGGCCGACATAGAGGTATTCGATTTCCATCCGAACGTCGACAAACAGCGCGTCCGGGCGCTGCTGCAGAAAGGCGTGGGCTTCGAGAGGTGTCAGATGTTTCATCGCAGGCGTGAAGGGTTTTCTACAATCGACGGGATGAACGAGCGCCCGACCGCCCACTACACCCGCGGCGCCAGCCTGCCGGCGATTCTGCAACAGCGGATCGTCGTCATCGACGGCGCGATGGGGACGATGATCCAGCGCTACAAGCTCGGAGAGGCCGATTTCCGCGGCGAGCGTTTCGCCGCGCATACCAAGGATCTCAAAGGCAACAACGACCTGCTCGTGCTGACGCGGCCCGACGTCGTGCGCGAAATCCACGAGCAGTACCTCGCCGCCGGCGCCGACATGCTGGAGACGAACACCTTCGGCGCGACCTCGATCGCGCAGGAGGACTACGCATTGGCCGAACACGCCCGCGAGATGAACGTGGCCGCCGCGCGCATCGCACGTGCCGCTTGCGACAAGTACAGCACCCCCGACAAGCCGCGTTTTGTCGCCGGCGCGCTCGGCCCAACTCCACGCACCGCGAGCATCAGCCCGGACGTCAACGACCCCGGCGCCCGCAACGTGAACTTCGACCAGTTGCGTGCGGCCTACCGCGAGCAGGCCGAAGGCTTGCTGGAAGGCGGTTGCGACCTGTTCCTGGTCGAGACCATCTTCGACACGCTCAACGCCAAGGCCGCGCTGTTTGCGCTCGACGAGCTGATGGAGGACACCGGCGAGCGCCTGCCCGTCATCATCAGCGGTACCGTCACCGACGCCTCGGGGCGCATCCTGTCGGGGCAGACGGTCGGCGCCTTCTGGCATTCGGTGCGCCACGCGCGGCCACTCGCGGTGGGGCTGAATTGCGCGCTCGGTGCGGCGCTGATGCGGCCCTACATCGAAGAGCTGGCCAAGGTCGCCGGCGACACCTTCATCAGCTGCTACCCGAACGCCGGCCTGCCCAATCCGATGAGCGACACCGGCTTCGACGAGACCCCCGACGTGACCGGCGCGCTGATGGAAGGCTTTGCCAAGAGCGGCTTCCTCAACATCGCCGGCGGCTGCTGCGGCACCACGCCCGCGCACATCGCGGCGATCGCGCAGCGGGTCTCGGCGTACCGGCCCCGCACACGGCACGATCCCTTGTTCAGCGGCCTCGTCGCCGCCTAGGAGACTTTCCGATGAATGCACGCGAACCCAACGCCGCCCTGGGCGCCTTTGCCGACCGCATGTGGGACGACGAGATCGTGCCCGCGCTCACCGACTACATCGCCGTCCCGGCCAAGAGCCCGATGTTCGATGCCGAGTGGGCGAAGAATGGCTTCGTCGACCGCGTGGTGCGCGACGCCGCGGCCTGGGTCGAGAGCAAGAAGCTGCCGGGGCTGAAGCTCGAAGTGGTGCGCATCGAAGGCCGCACGCCGGTGATCTTCTTCGAGGTTCCGAGCACCAAGCCGGCGTCCACCGACACCGTGCTGATGTACGGCCACCTCGACAAACAGCCCGAGTTCAACGGCTGGCGCAGCGACCTCGGGCCGTGGACACCCAAGTACGAAAACGGGCTGCTCTACGGCCGCGGTGGGGCCGACGACGGTTATGCCGTCTACGCCTCGCTGACGGCGATCATGGCGCTCGATGCGCAGGGCATCCCGCGCCCGCGGGTTGTCGGCCTGATCGAAAGCTGCGAAGAAAGCGGCTCGTCCGACCTGCCGGTGTACATCGACGCCCTGAAGCCACGTCTCGGCAACGTCAGCCTGGTCGTCTGCCTGGATTCGGGCGCCGGCAACTACGACCAACTCTGGCTCACGACCAGCCTGCGTGGCATGGTCAGCGGCGTGTTGAAGGTCGAGATCCTGAGCGAAGGCATCCACTCGGGCGACGCGAGCGGGCTGGTGCCTTCGAGCTTCCGCATCCTGCGCCAGGTGCTCGACCGGCTCGAGGACTCGAAGACGGGGTACCTGCTGCCCGAGAGTTTCCACTGCGCGATTCCCGCCTCCCGCATCGAGCAGGCCAAGGCGACCGCGGCGATCCTGAAGGACGAAGTCTGGAAGCGCATGCCCTGGGCCTGCGGCGCCGACGGCGGGCTGACGCTGCCGACCACCACCGACCCGGTCGAGGTGCTGATGAACCGCACCTGGCGACCCACGCTCAGCGTCACCGGCGTCGACGGTTTCCCCGACCTGCAGAACGCCGGCAACGTGCTGCGCCCTTACAGCGCCTTCAAGCTTTCGCTGCGTCTGCCGCCGCTCGTGGACGGCAACGAAGCGAGCCTGAAGCTGAAGACCCTGCTCGAGGACAACGCGCCCTACAACGCGAAGGTCACCTTCCATCCCGACGGCCGCGCCGGCGCGCTCGGCGCCACGGGCTGGAATGCACCCGAACTGGCGCCCTGGCTCGAAGGCGCGCTCAACGCGGCGTCACAGGCCCACTACGGCGCGCCGCTGGGTTACATCGGCCAGGGCGGCACGATCCCGCTCATGAGCATGCTGCAGAAGGGTTTCCCGGCCGCGCAGATGATGGTCTGCGGTGTGCTCGGCCCCCGCAGCAACGCGCACGGGCCGAACGAGTTTCTGCACGTGCCTTATGGCAAGCGGCTCACTGCAGCGGTCGCGCAGGTGATCGCTGCCCACCCCTGAGCCCCTCAAGCAAAGCACCCCATGAACGAATCCATCGACGACGTCGGCCGCCCGCTGCGCCTGCGCTGCACCTGCCTCGTGATCCACGCCCCCGAGGACCTGCGCGTGGAGCAGCAGGACGTCGGCGAGCCGGGTCCCGGCCAGGTGCTGGTGCAGGTCGGCTTCGGCGGCATCTGCGGCTCTGACCTCCACTACTTTCACGACGGCGGCTTCGGCACCGTGCGCATCAAGCGGCCGATGATCCTGGGCCACGAGGTGGCCGGCACCGTGCGCGCGGTGGCGCCCGGGGTCACGCGCGTGAAGGCGGGCGATCGCGTGGCGATCAACCCGAGCCGGCCTTGCACGTCCTGCGTCTACTGCCTGGAAGGCCTGCCCAACCAGTGCCTGGACATGCGCTTTTACGGCAGCGCGATGCGCGACCCGCACGTCGAAGGCGCCTTCCGCAACCTGCTGGTGTGCGACGCGGTGCAGTGCGAGCGGCTCGCCGACGGCCTGCCGCTCCAGGTGGCCGCACTGGCCGAGCCCTTCTCGGTTGCGCTGCACGGCGTGCAGCGTGCCGGACCGCTGCTGGGCAAGCGGGTGCTGGTGTCGGGTTGCGGGCCGATCGGCACGTTGTCCATCGCGGCCGCGCTGGTGCACGGTGCGGCCGAGGTCACGGCGGTCGATGTGACCGACGAGACATTGGTGGTGGCACGGGCGATGGGCGCGCAGCACACCATCAACGTGGCCAGCGATCCCGGGTGGGTCCAGCGCTACAGCGCCGACGGCACGACCCGCAAGGGCACCTTCGACGTTCTGCTGGAATGCAGCGGCAACGGCCAGGCGCTGCGTGCCGGGCTCGACGTGATGCGCCCGCGCGGTGTCGTGGTGCAGCTCGGCCTGGGCGGCGACGTCAGCATCCCGCAGAACATGGTCGTGGCCAAGGAGCTGAGCATCTGCGGCTCGTTCCGCTTCCACGCCGAATTTGCACTCGCGGTGCGCCTGATCAACGAGGGCCGTGTCGACCTGCAGCCCGTGATCAGCGGCACCTTCCCGCTCAGCCAGGCGCGTGAGGCCTTCGAGCTCGCGGGTGACCGCAAGCGGGCGATGAAGGTGCTGCTGGACTTTGCGGGCGAGGGCGTGCCGGCTTGAGGCACGCCCCGGGTCGTCGTCAGACGACCTGGATGCGCAGTTCGCCCAGCTCATCCGGCGTGAGCTGATGCCGGTGTACTGCCGCGAACTGTGCCACGAGTGTGGCCTGCCCGACGCCGGGGCCGAGGTGGCCGAGCAGGAGATCGAGTTCGTCTGGAGCCTGCACGGCGGCACCTTCTACCTGGCCGTGCGGCAGCATGTGTACAAGACACGCATCCCGGTCGACTTCATGACCCACGTGGCGCTTGTGGTCGACAACTTCCTGGCCGGCGCCCACAGCACCTATCCGCGCTTGCTGGCCACCTTCGCGCCCGCGGGGCCGGGGCCTGCTGCCTGCGCCAAGGCAGCCCCGCGCCGTCAGCCCGTATAACCGGCCAGCCGCGGCAGGAACAGCACAAAGTCCGGCAGGAGAGTGATCACCACCAGCGCGGCCAGCATCACGGTGAGGAACGGCATCACCTCGCGTATCAGGCCGGCGAGGCTCACGTTGGCGATCTTGGTCATCATGAACAGCAGCAGCCCATAGGGCGGCGTGACGAGACCGAGCATGATGTTGAACACGGCCATGACGCCGAAGTGCACTGGATCGATACCCAGCGCAACCGCGGTTGGCAGCAACACCGGCAGCACCACGAGGATGATCGTCGAGCCCTCGAGGAAGCATCCCAGTACGAGCAGGATCAGGTTGACGAGCAGCAGGAAGAGGAGCGGCGACAGCTCGTAGGTCTTGAGCACGGCGCTGACGCTCTGCGGGATGTTCTCGATGGTGATGACGTAGTTGAAGACCAGCGCACCGGCGATCAGCATGCCGATCGAGATGCTGATGCGCGCGCTCGACACCAGCGACTCGTAGATGCTGCGCCAGGTCAGGCTGCGGTAGAGCACGCCCGAGACCAGCAGCGCGTAGGCCGCAGCCACGCCGGCCGCCTCGGTGGGCGTGGTCACGCCGCTGTACAGGCAGCCGAGCAGGATCACGGGCAGCATCAGCGCCGGAAAGGCCTCGCGCGTGATGCGTGGCATGTCGCGCAACGGGACCGCCTCTTCGACCGCGAAGTTGCGCCGCTTGGCCTGGAAGTAGATCAGTCCCATCTGCACCGCGCCGATCAGAAGCCCAGGCACGACACCGGCCAGGAACAGGTAGCCGATGGACGCATCGGACACGAGCGCATACAGCACGAGCGGAATCGATGGCGGCAGGATCGGCCCTATCACCGACGACACCGCCGACAGCGCGGCAGCGAATTCCGGCGTGTACTTGTTGTCGCGCGTCATCATCTCCTGCATCAGCTTGCCCGAGCCGGCAGCGTCGGCCAGCGCCGAACCCGACATGCTCGCGAAGACGACGCTTTGCAGTACGTTGACCTGCGCCAGCCCGCCCGGGAAACGCCCGACGATCGCATTGCAGAAGCGCAGCAGCCTGTCCATGATGCTGCCGGTGCTCATGAAAGTGGCGGCCAGGATGAAGAGCGGGATCGCCAGAAGAAGGAAGCTGCCGTAGGTACCGTTGAGCAGCTGCTCGGCAGCGATGCCCATGTCGGCGCCCTTGAGGTACAGGTACAGCACCGAGGCGCCGATCATGGCCAGCCCCACCGGAACGCCGAGCAGGCTCAGCACGACGATGGCCACCACGGCGAGCGCGAACGGGCTCGTCAGGTTCATAGCGCCGAGCTGCCCTTGGTGATGTCGATTGAGGCCGGCTCGCGCCCGCGCAGCAAGAAACTCAGCTTCCACAGGTAGCGCAAGATCACGGCGACCGAGAAGATGATGTAGATCGAGAACATCCAGTTGAACGGGATTTTCAGGTACGAGGTGCGCTCGACCTTCATGAAGCTGACGTAGGAGTAGGCCGCCGGCAGCGACATCGCGAACAACACGATGAGGGCGATGGCGCCGACGATGCCCATGCCGATGCGGGCGCGTCGCCCGACTGCGCTCGTGAGCAGGTCGATGCGGATCTCGTCGTCGTCCTTGAGCACGAAGGCCGCGCCCCACAGCACGAGCCACAACCAGGCGGCGACGGCCAGATCCGAGGTCCAGCCGACCGGGAAGTTGAAGGCGTAACGGAAGACGATCTGGACGATGAAGCCGACGAAGATCACCGCGAGCAGGAGCGCGGCGACGCCTTCTGCAAACTGGTGTGCCCGCTTGGCGAACGCGCGAAAGGGATGGGTGGCGGGCATGACGGCTACCGGCAGGGGTCAGACCGTGGCGCCCGCCGCAACGTGCCGGCGGGCGCCGACGATCACTTCATCGCGTTGATCTTGTCGATCATGCCTGCGGGCCAGGTCTTCGCCTCGTCCGATGCCAGGTAGACCTTCTGCGCGTAGTCGCGGAACGCGGGGATATTGGGTGCGTAGACGTCGAGCCCGCCCTTGCGGAAGCCCTCGGCGAGTTCGGCTTCGCGCTTGGTGTGCTCGGCCGCGCTCCACGCGATCGCCTTGTCGGCCGCCGCCTGCACCTTGGCCTGCGTCGCGGGCGACATCGACTCCCAGGTCTTCAGGTTCATCGTCAGCAGGTCGAAGGCGACGAGGTGCGAGGTGAGCACGATCTGCCCCATCACTTCGTTGAACTTCATGTTCTGCACGTTCGGCAGCGGGTTGTCCTGGCCGTCGATGGCGCCTGTCTGCAGGCCGGTGTAGGTCTCGGCGTAGGCCATCGGCGTCGGGTTGGCACCGATCGAGCGGCCGAGCAGCTGCCAGGCGTCGCCGGGCGGCATCCGCAGCTTGACGCCTGCCAGATCGGCCGGCGTGTTGATCTTCTTCTTGCCCTTGAGGCCGACCTGCCGGGTGCCGAAGAAGGTCGGCCCGAGGATCTTGACCTTCACCTGGTCTTCGACCATCTTCTTCATCTGGGCACCCTCGGCGCTGGCGAAGAAGGCGTTCAGGTGGTTGGCGTCGCGGAACAGGTAGGCCGAGGTCAGCATCGACCAGGCCGGCACCTGCTTGGAGAAGTCCTGCGGCGCGATGTTGCCGATCTCGAGGTTGTCGCGCTGCAGCGCCACCAGTTCGGTGCCCTGCTTGAACAGCGTCGAGTTGAGGTAGGGCTCGATCTTGAACTCGGGCTCGAGATCCTTGGCGAAACGCTGGATCATTTCGGCGCGGATGTCCTTGTCGGAGAACACCGCGGCGAAGCGCAGCGTCTTGGCCTGGGCCCAGGCGGGCAGCACGGTCGAAGCGGCCAGCGCGGCGCCGGAGGCGAGTGCGAGGCGGCGGTGGGTGTTGAAGCTCATGGTGGTCTCCTGTCAAGTCAAGTGAAAGGTTGATTCGGCGGCCGGCTTGTCAACGACGCGGAGCTCGGTGCAGGAAAGCCAGTCTCTAGTCCGGTGCGAGAGGTTCGGATCGTACGACCAAGGAAGGCGCGTTGCGAGTGGCGACGCGCCCGTCCTGCCCCCGATAGACGCTGTGCGAGAGGGAAAGCGTGCGCGTTGACTTTGCGCGCTGCGGTACGCCATCGTATCAGTATGGAAAGACTTTCCATTCTGGAAACTACTGATCAATCGCGATAGCATCGTCGGCATGAGCAGCCTCCTCGAACGCGGCATCAGGGTCCTCGAGCTTCTGGCAGGTCGACCGGAAGGTGTGGCCTTGTCGGCCGTTGCGTCGGCCACGGGCATGCCGCTCAGCGCCACGCACAGGCTGCTCGCGGACCTGGTGCGCGTCGGTTACGTCCGGCAGCTGCGCGACCAGGGCGATTACGTGCTGACGATCAGGCTGGCCGCGCTTGGGCTGTCGTTCTTGAGCGCATCCGGCCTGGTGGACGTCGCGCAGTCGTCGCTCGACGCGCTCGCCGAAACGTCGCGAGAACTCGTGCGCCTGGCCATCGTCGACGGCGACTCGCTGGTGTTCGTCGCCAAGGCCCAGGGCGCGACGCGTGGCCTGCGCTACGACCCGGACATGGGGCTCTCGGTCCGCCTGTCGTGCAGCGCCGCCGGCCACGCCTGGCTGTCGACGCTGAGCGACGAGGAGGCGCTGGCGTTGGTCGCCAGGCAGGGCCTCGGTAGCCCGCAGGACTACGGGCCCCGTGCACCGAAGACGATCGCGGCCTTGTTGAGCTGCCTGCGGGCGACGCGCCGTCGCGGCTACGCGATGATCAGCGACATGTTCGCGCCGTCGATGGCCTCCATCGCGGCGCCTGTGGTCTACCAAGGCAACACGCTCGGCGTGGTCACGATCGCCGGTCCGACGGTGAGGATGACCGAGGCCAGGATGGTCGAGTTGAGCGATGCGTTGCGCCGCACCGCCGAAGAAGTGGCGAGCCTGAGCTTCTCGTCGGCTCTGTTCAGGAAGCGGGCGGCATAGGTTGGCGGGTTCTTTGTGGCCGCTGGCGCAGGTCGATGCTGCGGCTTGTGCGCTCGATACCAATGCAACCTGCGACCTAGAATGTGAGCAACTTGGAGTCCCATGCTGCCGCTCGTCTACATCCTCAACGGCCCGAATCTGAACCTGCTGGGCGACAGAGAGCCCGAGCTCTATGGCTACACCACGCTCGCCGAGATCGAAACGCGGTGTGCGCAAGTCGCGGCTGGAGCAGGACTGAGCGTCGTCTTCCGCCAGAGCAATCATGAAGGCGAGCTGATCGAATGGTTGCATGAGGCGCGCAAGTCTGCGGCCGGGATCATCATCAATCCTGCTGGGTATTCGTTCACTTCGGTCGCCCTGCTCGACGCCCTGAAGGCGTCGCGACTGCCGATCATCGAAGTCCACATCACCAACATCCATCGGCGCGAGTCGCACTACCAGAAGTCGTTCGTCTCGCTCGCGGCAACCGGCGTCATCTGCGGCCTGGGGCCGCTCGGTTATGAATTCGCCCTGATCTCGCTGGCCGAGCTTCTGAAGCCGCGCCAAGCCGCCCCGTCGACTTGAGTGGTCGACGGGGCCTGGGCCTGAATGCTGGCGGGACCGGGGACCTGCTTCAGAACAGTCCCGGGCAACGCAGTGTCACTGCGTGCAGAACGGCGTCAGCCCCATCGCCGACTTGATGCCCTGGACGATGAACTTCTTGAACTCGGCCGCGCCGACGCCGGTGCCGGTGAACGAGTCGCCGTTGTGGCCCAGCGTCGTGGCGAGCACGCGTCCGCCGTCAAAGTACTGGCACCAGGCGACCGGGTGGAAGTCGCGCACGGTGGCCGCTCCGGTTCCGCCACCGGCAACCGAGGTCGACAACAAGAACTTGACGTTCGTGGGGAACGGGGTCAGGTTGTACCACTCGTCCCGGAATTCCCAAGTGGCGGGCAGGCCGGCGGTCGAGGGATCCGCGGCGATGGTGTTCACCGAGCCGTTGCGATTCGGACCGTGGTCGTAGAAGTTGGCGTTGCCCAGCAGGCCTTCGTAGTACGGCCAGTTGTAGTTGGCGCCGAAGGCGTTATGGATGGCGACGACACCGCCGCCGCGGCGCATGTACTGGCGCAGGTTCGTCATCGGCGTGGTCGGCGACGTCTGGTTGATGTCCCACAGGTTGTCACGGTTGCCGCTGGCCAGGATGACGGCCCCGTAGTTGTTCGGGCTGAAGCGGGCGGGGTCCTCGGTCCAGTCGGCAGTGATGCCTTCTGCGGCCAGCCAGGCAATCAACGTGGCCTGCATCACGTTGTTGGCGGCCAGCGGCGGGTTCAGGCCGGCGCCGGGGGCGGCCGCGGTGCCGAGGTTGGCGTGGCGGGGGCCGGCGGTGCGCGAGTAGATCAGCACGCGGGTCTTGGCGGACGCGGAAAGTTCCGGCCAGCCATTGTTCTGCGCCAGGCACTGAGGGTCGGTGCCGCGGCAGACGTTGTAGTAGACGTCGTGGCTCTTGTTGTTGAGCGTACCGGGGGCATATTGGCTGGCGCCTTGGGCCGACGCGCCGCCGGCGGACAAACAGGCCGCCGCTGCAGCGATCGAAGTCATCAGCACTTTAGGAATCACCTTGTCGCTCCGCGCGGTGGCTGGGCGGGTGTTCGAGTTCATATTCATCTCCTGTTGAGTCCTGGGGGGGGCGAAACTCGGGCCGGATGCCGTCCGATGTCCTTTCGGTGAACGTCGGAGACGCCGGTGACAAGCGTTCTGTTAGATAGAACAGCATTTTGTTTTTCTGTAGGCAGTATAGGTAGCGTGTGCGTGAAGTCAATTGCGGCGGGTCGGGGAAAACCCCCCTGAATGCGCTTCGGAATCACCCTTGGTGAGGGCTGGTGCTCGAGCTGCGTCGGTCAGCGCGACGGGCGACAGTCGGATTGCGACGAGCCTGGGCGCGCGGCGCGCGATTCGAGCGTCGCCTTCAGCGCGGCGAGCTCGCGCTTGCCGACGGGCGCGCCGCGGCTCGGCACTGCGACGTCAAAGTCGAACCACAACACGTGGGTGATTGCCGCGGCCCAGCCGGCGAAGCTCCCGCCCGATGCGCAGTCGGGCTCTGGCGTCCCGTGCGTGAAAAGCTCGCCGACCGCGACGACTTTCAGGTCCCGAAACAGCACGACGCTGTCGGCACC
>DATDER010000084.1:0-6291 GCA_036523095.1 Rubrivivax sp. | reverse complement strand
CGCAGCGGCAGATGTTGGTCATCGTGGCGTCGATGTCGGCGTCGGTGGGCTGGGGCTTGGCCTTCAGCAGCGCCGCTGCTGCCATCAGCATGCCGCTCTGGCAGTAGCCGCACTGCGGCACGTCGAGCGCCACCCAGGCCTTCTGCAGCGCATGGCCACCGTCGGGCGACAGCCCTTCGATCGTGGTGATCTTCTGCGTCGGCTGCACCGCGGCGACCGGCAGCACGCAGCTGCGCACCGCTGCGCCGTCCAGGTGCACGGTGCAGGCGCCGCAGAGCGCGACGCCGCAGCCGTACTTGGTGCCCGTGAGCCCGAGTTGTTCGCGCAGCACCCACAGCAGCGGGGTGTCCGGTTCTGCATCGTGCTGGCGCATGACACCGTTGACGTTCAACTCGGGCATCGGAGCTCCTGTTCGGTTGAGCGGCGCATCTTGCGGCGCTGCGAATACCGCAGCGTCAGAGTCGGGTGAAGTGCGGTTGGTTCCCGCTCAGCCGCCGGCGGGCTGCTTGCAGCGCTGATGCTGCAGCGCATAAAGGGCCTGGTCCTGGTCGCGCACGCCAGGCTGGGCGTCGAGCGCCACACGCAGCGGTCGCGCCGCTTCCTCAACGGCGGCCGCGGCGCCCCCTTCGATCATCACGATCCAGTCGGGAATGGCGGTTTCGCCCGCGCGCGCCTTTCTTTCGGCGGTCTCGATGCGGCTGTCTTCGACATCCGCGCGGCACAGGTGAGCGCCCGCCACGCCGGGCCGGTCGACCACCCCCGGCAGCAGCTCTTCGCGCAGCAGCCGCGCCACCGCCTCCTGCGCTTCGGGCGCGACACCGAAGCGCAGCGTCAAGATCAAGCCGCCCTGCCCCACGCCTGCGCTGTAGAGCACACGACAGATGCCGCGCGCGACGCCGTGGAACGAGGTCACCACCTGGCGTGTCCAGGGCGTCGGTGAATTGAGCCGCTGCAGATAGTCCGGCCCGCGCAGGACCCGCGGGCTGTCGGCTTCGTACAGGTTGAAGTACTCGGGCGTGCCGTGCACGGCGACGTAGCGCCGGCCGCGGTTGAAGCCCGGGATGCCCAGCCGCTCGGGCATGTGCTCGCGGTTGTGCCACTCGTAGAAGTCGTCCTTCGCGGTGGGCAACAGATCGTGCCAGATCGCCACCACGCCCGTTCCATGCAGGCTCATGGCTTGCTCTCCATCAACAAGGGCCAGCGTTCGCGTGGCCAGACCAGCCCCAGCGTGCCTGCCGCCTGGGCCAGGAGGCTGTGGAACTCGGCATCGCGTTCCGGGCCCATGCGCACCAGCGGGCCGGCAATGCTCATCGTGCCGAGCACGACGCCGTCGTCATGCCCACGCACGACCACGGCCACGGCCTTGACGCCGGGCTCGGCTTCTTCGATCGCCAGCGCATAGCCGCGCGCACGTGTCGCCGCCAGTTCGGTGAGCAGGCCGTCGACATCACGCAGCGCCCGCGGCCCGCGCCGCGTGGCATCGACTGCACCCAGCCCGTCGGCGAGCGCGATCCGGCTCGCCGCGGCATCCGCCATCGTGGCCAGCCAGGCCTTGCCGTTGGCCGTGGTGTGCAGCACCAGCGGGCCGTTCAGGGCGGGCTGGTACATCAGCCCGGTCGGCGCCCCCTGGGCCGACGCCATCCAGTGCAGGCCGCCGCCCTGCACCACCGTCAGACGCACCAGCTCACCGCAGCGCTTGGCCACCTCGTCGACGATCGGCTGCACGACACCCGGCAGGCTGGTGCTGCGCAAGTACTGCTGGCCGAGCAGCGCCAGCTTGAGCGTCAGGCGGTAGCGCTCGGTGTCGCGGTCCTGCTCGATCCAGCCGAGCGCGACCAGTTCCGCCAGCAGCCGGTGGACCGGACCCTTGGGCAGATCGAGCGCGCCCGCGACGTCGGACAAGCGGCGCCATTGGGAGTCGACCGACAGCAGCTCGAGCACCTCGAGGCAGCGATGGAGCAGACCTTTGACGAGCCGCATCGCGGGTTTCAGCGTAGCCGTCGTGCCATGGCTTCACTGTAGCATTGTTGGAACGCTGTTCCAGCATTGTGCTAGCATGAATCCGCAGGCTGCCGAGGACCCCAGATGGAAGCCCCCACCGACCCGCCGCACTTTCCCGGACCGCTGCCGCTGGGCGAGGCGCGTTCGTCGTTCGGCCTCGTCGAGCTGAGCGATGCGGCCTTCACACGCGACGGCCCGCGTGCCGACGTCGAGTACCGCGACCTGAAGCTCGCCGACGCGACCGGCGGCCGCATCGGTGCACGCCACATCCGGGCCCTCGGCCCCTTCGACAAGGAGACCGGCTGGCACTGGCACGACATGAGCGGCCACTTCAACTACGTGCTGCGCGGCTGGATCGCGTTCCGCTTCGCAGGCATCGCGGATGAGGTCGTGGTCCGCGCCGGGGCCTGCCTCTCGCAGCCCGGCGGCGTGGCGCACAACGTGGTCGGGCGCTCTGACGATCTCGAACTGATCGAGATCAATCTGCCGGCGCGCTTCGGCACGTGGGACCTCGACACGACGCCGGGCCCCCACGGCGCGGGCTGACGATGTCTTTTCCCGCGGCCGAAGTCACGCCCGCTGCGTCCACGCCGACGGGGGGTGTCGCGGCCTGGCTGCGCCAGCGTGCCGGCGCGCTGCTCGTCGCAGCGACTCTGCTGGTGGCCTGGGAAGTGATCGTGCGCGGTCTCGGCATCAAGGAATACCTGCTGCCGCCGCCAACCAAGATCTGGGCCGAGTTCCACAAACGATCCGGCGTCGTGATGGCGGGAGCCTGGGTGACGACGCTCGAGATCCTTGGCGGTTACCTGCTCGCGGTGGTGGTGAGCATCCCCTTCGCGCTGGCGGTCACCTATTCGCGCTTCATGGAAAACGCCGTCTACCCGGTGGTCGTGTTCCTGCAGATCGTGCCCAAGATCGCCGTCGCGCCACTCTTCATCATCTGGTTCGGCTTCGGCTACACCCCCAAGCTGCTGATCGTGTTCCTGTTGTCCTTCTTTCCGATCGTCGTCGCCAGCATCGCCGGCTTCAAGGCCGTCGACCCCGAGATCGCCGACTTCGCACGCACGACCGGCGCCAGCGGCTGGAAACTTTTCGCCAAGATCCGGCTGCCGCAGGCGCTGCCCGACATCTTCACCGGCATGAAGGTCGGCGCGGCGCTGTCGGCGACCGCGGCGATCGTGGCCGAGTTCGTGGCCTCGGACAAGGGCCTGGGCTACCTGCTGCTGCAGTACAACGGCAACCTGGACACGCCGATGGTCTTCGCGGTGATCTTCCTGCTCAGCTTCATCGGCCTGGCCGTGTACTACACCGTCGAGTTGATCGAGCGCCTGACGATTCCCTGGCATGTTTCGCAGGTGAACGCGGCGCGGACAACGCACTAGCCTTCCTGGTCACGACAACAAAAGGAGACACACCATGAACATGGTCAGACTGGTCGGCACGCTGCTGCTCGGCATCGCCGCGGCGTCGGCGTCGGCGCAGGACGCGGTTTCGCTGCGCCTGAACTGGTATCTCGGCGGCCTGCACGTGCCCTATTACTACGGCAAGGAGATGGGTTTCTTCAAGCAGGAAGGCATCGACCTGACGATCAACGAGGGCCGCGGTTCGGGCAACACGGTGCAGGTGGTCGCGGCCGGCTCCGACACCTTCGGCATGGCCGATTCGTCGAGCCTCATCACGACGGCCTCGAAGGGTGCCGACGTCAAGTCGGTGATGTCGCTGCTCAACTCGACCGGTTTCTCGGTCGTGTCGCTGGCGTCGGCGGGCATCCGCACGCCCAAGGACCTGGAGGGCAAGTCGCTCGCGGTGTCGCCGGGCGACCCGCTGGGCCAGTTGTTCCGCGCCCTCGCCGCGGCCAACAAGCTCGACATCAACACGATCAAGTTCGTCCAGGTCGACCCGGCGGCCAAGGTCGTCGCGGTGCTGGAGAAGCGGGTCGATGCGCTGCTCGGAGGCGCCGATGACCAGTTCTTCCTCATCAAGTACAAAGGTGTCGAACCGCACGCGCTGCGCTACGCCGACCACGGCGCCAACATCGTCGGCATGACGATTCTGACCACCGGCAACCTGATCAAGAGCAAGCCCGACCTCGTGCGCCGCTTCGTACGTGCCTCGGTGCGCTCGTGGGAAGAAGCGAAGAAGAACCCGCAAGCCGCGGTGGACGCGGCGATGAAGGTCAAGCCCGACCTGAACCGGCAATCGACGCTCGACCAGATGATGGTCGACTTCGAGTTGCTCGATTCGGCGAACTCGAAGGGCAAGGTCGGCATGGGTGCGCAGGCCGATTGGGACCAGACGATCTCGCTGCTCAAGCAGTACCGCGACCTCGACACCAAGGAGCCGTGGACGACGTTCCACACCAACGAGTTCCTGCCCCGGTGAGGGGTTCGCCCGTGAGCGACCGCGCGGCACCGCCGGCGGCCGCACCGGTGCCTGCTGCGCAATCGCATGTCGAGGTGGCCGGGCTGCGCCACACCTTTTCCCGCGCCGGGCTCACGACAACGGCACTCGACGGTGTGGATCTGTCGATCGCGGCGGGCGAGTTGGTTGTCGTCGTCGGGCCCTCGGGCTGCGGCAAGAGCACGTTGTTGCGCATCGTGGCCGGCTTGCTGCCGTTCTCCTCGGGCAGTGTGCGTGTCGGCGGAAGCGATGTGCGCGGGCCGCAGACCGACCTGGGCATCGTCTTCCAGAGCCCGGTGCTGCTCGACTGGCGCAACGTGCTCGACAACGTTCTGGTCCAGATCGAGCTGCGCGGACTGGACGTCGAACGTTATCGCGCCCGCGCCGAACAACTGCTGGCCGACGTGGGACTGGGCGACTTCAAGGACCGGCGCCCGCGCGAGCTCTCGGGCGGCATGCGCCAGCGCGTCGCGATCGTGCGTGCGTTGATCCACGACCCGCCGCTGCTGATGATGGACGAGCCCTTCGGCGCGCTCGACGCACTGACACGCGAGCAGATGCGGATCGACCTCGAAAAGCTCTGGCTCGCCCAGCGCCAGACCCTCGTCTTCATCACCCACGGCATCGCCGAGGCGGTGGCGCTGGCCGACCGCGTCGTGGTCATGACGCCGCGACCCGGGCGGATCGAGCGGATCATTCCGATCGACCTGCCGCGGCCGCGCGACAAGGGCGTCGTGACGAGCGAACGTTTCACGGAGTACTGCGATGAGATCACCGAGTGTTTCATGCGCTATGGCGTCATCCGCTACTGAGCGCCCCCAAGGCCGCCGCCTTGCGGCGTCCGCCCCCCCGAGGGGGAGCAAGGAAACTTGGGGCGGCCCAGCGTTTCCTTGTGAGCGCCGGGGGCCATGGCCATGCTGAACCGCCCCCTCACCGGCGTGATCGCGGCGCCGATGCTGCCGATGCACGAGGGCGGCGCGATCGACTGGGCCACCCTCGAGCGTTACATCGGCTGGATCGCGGCGCAGCGGCCGGCGGCTATCGTGATGAACGTCGACGCGTCGGAGGTGATCGCGCTCGACGACGACGAGCAGTTCGAGGTGATTCGCGTGTGCCGGCGTGCGGTCGATGGCCGCGTACCGTTGCTGTCGGGCATCGTCGCAGGCTCGACACGCGCCGCCGCGCTCAAGGCGGTGCGGCTGCGTGAGGTCGGCGCGCAGGGCCTGACGGTCTTTCCGCCGTTCCCGACCTTCAGCGGCGCGCCGGTGCCGGCCGAGATGATCCTGCGTTATCACCGTGCGATCACCGACGCAAGCGATCTGCCGATCGTGTGTTTCCAGTTCCCGAAGGGCTGGGGCCCCGACTACACGCCGGAGATCCTGCGCGCCGTGGCCGAGATCCCGCAGCTCGTCGCGATCAAGGAAGCCAGCTTCGACATCGCGCAGACACAGCAGACGATCGAGGTCGCGGCGTCGCTGGCGCGGCCGATCGGCGTGCTGACCGGCAGCGACACCTTCATCTTCGAGGCCATGCTGATGGGCTGCGACGGCGCCTTGATCGGTTTCGCTGGCACGGCCACCGCCGAACTCGTGGCGATGCACGACGCGGTGCGGCGTGGCGACCTCGCGGCCGGGCAGGCGATCTGGGCCCGGCTCGGGCCGATCGCGCGTTATTGCTGGCGCCCGCCGATCCGCGACTTCCGCCCGCGCATGAAGGAGGTGCTGCGGCTGCAGGGCCACTTCCCGTCGGCTGCGTGCCGCGAACCGCAACTCGGCGTCGGGCCGGACGAGCAGCGCGAGATCGCGCGGTTGTGCGCGGCGCAGGGCTTGGCGGGCGGCTGACCCCGCGGGTGCAGCGCCCGATCAGGCCGTGCCGGCCAGGAAGTCGCTG
>DATDER010000083.1:0-24768 GCA_036523095.1 Rubrivivax sp. | reverse complement strand
TCGGCGGGCGCGTCCTCGGCTGGTACGACGGCGGGGTGCTGCAGCGACGCAATCACGGTATCACGGTTGACCGGCCAGTGCATGATCCGGGCCATGTGGATCGACACCCATTGCCACCTCGACGCGCCGGAGTTCGATCCCGACCGCGGCGCGGTGGCGGCGCGCGCCGCCGCGGCCGGTGTCGCCATGATGGTGCTGCCGGCGGTGACGGTGTCGAACTTCGACACCGTCCGCGGCCTCGCCCACCGGCTCGGTTGTGCCTACGCACTCGGCATCCATCCGCTCTACAGCGGCGCGGCGGCCGACGCCGACATCGATCGCCTGGCCCAGGCGCTGCATACGCACCGCGATGACCCGCGCCTGGTGGCGGTGGGCGAGATCGGTCTCGACCACTTCGTGCCCGAGACCGAGGGGCACCGCGAACGGCAGATGCAGTTCTACCTGGCGCAGCTGCGGCTCGCGCGCGACGCCGGCCTCCCGGTGATCCTGCACGTGCGGCGCTCGGCCGACACGCTGCTGCAGGGATTGCGCCGGATCAGCGTGGCGGGTGGCATCGCGCACGCCTTCAACGCCAGCGAGGTGCAGGCGCAGGCCTTCGTCGACCTCGGTTTCCGGCTCGGTTTCGGCGGTGCGATGACGCACGAACGTGCGCTCCAGATCCGCCGCCTGGCTGCGGGTGTGCCCGACACCGCACCGGTGCTGGAGACCGACGCACCCGACATCCCGCCACAGTGGCTCTACCGCAGCGCTGCCGAGCGCGCAAAGGGGGCCGGGCACCAGCGCAACGAGCCGGCGCAGTTGCCGCGCATCGCGCAGACCCTGGCTGCGCTGCGGGGCTGGACGCTCGAGCAGGCCGCGGCCCAGACGCGCGCCAATGCGCTGGCCGCGCTGCCGCGCCTGGCGGGGTTGCTGGCGTGACGGTGCTGGCCAACGGCCGTCTCATCGGATTGCCGCCGGTGCTGGCGCGGCACACCCGGCTTGTCGTGCTGGGCAGCTTTCCCGGCGCGGCCTCGTTGCAGGCGCAGCAGTATTACGCCCACCCCCGCAACCACTTCTGGCCGCTCCTGTCGGCGCTCTGGGGCGTGGATCTGGTCGGCCTGGGCTATGCCGGACGCCTGGCCGAGCTGCGCCGGCGCGGCCTCGGGCTCTGGGACGTCTACGCCAGCTGCCGGCGCGAAGGCAGCCTCGACAGCGCGATCGAGGCGGCCGAACACAACGACCTGGCGTCGTTGCGCCAGCGCGCACCGAAGCTGCGTGCGCTGGCGCACAACGGCGGCGAATCCGCGCGCTCGCGCCGCCTGACGGAAGCCTTGGGGGTGCCGGTGTTTCGCCTGCCCTCCAGCAGCCCTGCCAACGCGAGTTGGAGCTTCGAGCGCAAGCGTGCGGCGTGGGCCGCGGTGTTCGATTCGGCGGGGGTTCTCTGAGCGCCAAGGCCCGCGTGTTGCCTGCCGCCACGGTGTCCGAGCACGACGGCGTGCGTTACCTGCACCTGGATTCACCCTGGGTCCAGGGCGCGATGTGCATCGCGCGGCCGCAGCGGATCGAGCTCGACTACGTTCAGCGCATGCTCGCGAGCCTGCTCTGGCTGCCCCAGCACGAGCTGGGCGCCGGCCGCGCGGTGCAACTGGGGCTGGGCGCCGGCGCCCTCACGCGCTTCACGCTCGGGGCGCTGCGCATGCACACGACGGTGGTCGAAATCAACCCGCAGGTCGTGAGCGCCTGCCGCGCCTGGTTCCGCCTGCCGGACGACGGCGAGCGCCTGCAGGTGCACCTGGGCGACGCCGCCGCCTGGCTGCAAGGCGCCGCCCCAGGCAGCACACAACTGCTGCATGTCGACCTCTACGACCACGACGCCGCGGCGCCGGTGCTCGACGACGAAGCCTTCTACGCCGACTGCCGCGCCCTGCTCGCCGAGGGCGGCGTGATGGCGGTCAACCTCTTCGGCCGCCACGCGAGTTACGAGCGCAGCGCGGCGCGCATCGCCGTGGCCTTCGGCGCCGACCAGATGTGGCGCCTGCAAGCCACGCGTGAAGGAAACACGGTCGTCGTCGCCGGGCGGGGTGCGGTCGTTCCCGGGCGTGACGAGCTCGCCGCGCGTGCGACTAACATCGAACAACGCTTCCTGGCCCGCCACGGCCTGCCGGCGCGCAAGTGGCTGCGCATGGTCAAGCCCTACCAACCTGCATGACACCAACGACTGCCAAGCCGCCCGCGGCGCTGCCCACGGGACGCCTCGACTGGCGTGTGCTGTTGCGCTGGATGCGCGAAGACGGCCTCGTCGATGCCGAGGACGCCTTGCGCGTGACACAACGTTTCGGCAGGGCCGACTCGAGCCTGCACCCGCTGGTGCGGCTGGGCGGCGCCGGGCTCGTGCGCTCCGCGGGCGGCAAGGCGCTCGACACCGAGGCACTCACCGAATGGCTTGCCAAGCGCAGCGGCGTGGGTTACCTGCGCATCGACCCGCTGCGCGCCGATGTCGGCCGTGTCGCCGACGTGATGAGCGTGCACTATGCCGAGAGCCGGCGCGCCTTGCCGGTACAGGTGAGCGCGACCGAAGTCGTCATCGCCACCGCCGAGCCGTTCGACAAGGCCTGGGTAGCGGAGATCGAGGCGCACACCCGCAAGACCGTGCGCCTGGTGCTCGCCCATCCCGACGCGGTGCGCCGTTTCACGACCGAGTTCTATTCGCTCGCCAAGAGCGTGCGTGCGGCGCAGAAGTCGGGCGAGACCTCGGCCAGCGCGAGCTTCGAGCAACTGGTCGAGCTCGGCCGCACGAGCAAGCAGCTCGACGCCAACGACCAGGGTGTCGTGCAGGTCGTCGAGTGGCTGTGGCAATACGCCTTCGACCAGCGTGCGAGCGACATCCACCTCGAGCCGCGGCGCGACATGGGCGCGATCCGCTTCCGCATCGACGGCGTGCTCCACACGGTGTACCAGGTGCCGCTCGGCGTGATGGGCGCGATGACGGCGCGCATCAAGCTGCTCGGGCGCATGGACGTGGTCGAAAAGCGGCGCCCGCTCGACGGCCGGATCAAGACCAAACGCCCCGACACCGCCGACGGCCCCGGCGGCGAGGTCGAGATGCGCCTGTCGACCCTGCCCACCGCCTTCGGCGAGAAGATGGTGATGCGCATCTTCGACCCCGAGAACGCGGTCAAGGATGTCGAGCAGCTCGGCTTCGGCAGCCACGACGCGCAGCGCTGGAACGGGCTGATCGCCAAGCCGCACGGCATCATCCTGGTCACCGGCCCCACCGGCAGCGGCAAGACGACGACGCTGTACTCGACGCTCAAGGCACTCGCCACCGACGAGGTCAACGTCTGCACGATCGAAGACCCGATCGAGATGATCGAACCTTCGTTCAACCAGACCCAGGTCCACGCCGCGATCGACATGGGTTTCGCCGAAGGCCTGCGTGCGCTGATGCGGCAGGACCCGGACATCATCATGGTTGGCGAGATCCGTGACCTGCCGACGGCCGAGATGGCGATCCAGGCCGCGCTCACCGGCCACCTCGTCTTCAGCACCCTGCACACCAACGACGCCGCGAGCGCCATCACGCGCCTGGCCGATCTGGGCGTGCCGCCCTTCCTGATCAGCGCCACCGTCATCGGCGTGCTCGCGCAGCGCCTTGCGCGCACCCTGTGCAAGGCCTGCAAGCAACGCGACGAGGGCACCACACGCGAGACACTCGACGAGATGGCCAAACCCTGGCGCCTGTCGGGCGGGATGCGGCCCTACAAGCCGGTTGGCTGCCTGGAGTGTCGCCACACGGGTTACCGCGGGCGTGCCGGACTCTACGAGCTGCTCGTGATGACCGACACCGCGCGTGCCGCGGTGCACCCGGCGCTTGACGAGGCCGGCCTGCGCAAGCAGGCAGTGAAGGACGGCATGCGCCCGCTGCGCCTGGCCGGTGCGATGAAGGTCGCCGAAGGCGTGACCACAATTGAGGAAGTGCTGCGCAGCACGCCGGGGTTGAGTTGAGCGCAGCGGCGCGTCAGGTCGCTGCCGGCACCTCGGTCTTACGTGGAAACCACAGAGGGCAGGGTTGACCCGAACTCTAGAATGTGCCGCAACATCCAGATTCGAGGAGACAGAAATGAAAATAAAGAACCAGCAGGATTTCTGGGCCGGGCTGATGTTCATTCTGATCGGGGTGGGCTTCGCCTGGGGTGCGCTGGCGTACAGCTTCGGTTCCTCTGCGCGCCCGGGTCCGGCCTATTTCCCGTTCGGCCTCGGCATCCTTCTCGCGCTGCTGGGCGGCCTCGAACTCTTCAAGGCGCTGGCGATCGAGTCCGAAGGCGGTGGCCTCATCGGCCCCTGGCCGTTCAAGCAGCTTGTCCTCATCCTGTCCGCGGTGGTCGTGTTCGGGTTTGTGCTGCCCAAGCTCGGCATGGCGATCTCGCTGCCGCTGCTGATCGGCATCTCGAGCCTGGCCAGCGGCGAGTTCCACTGGAAGGAGGTGCTGATCAACACCGTCGTGCTGACGATCGGCTCCTGGGCGATCTTCATCAAGGGCCTGGGGCTGACGATCCCGCTCTGGCCCACCTTCATCGCCTGACCGGAAGACCGCCATGGAACTCCTGAACAACCTCGCGCTCGGCTTCGGTGTCGCGTTCACGCTCACCAATCTGCTCTATGCCTTCTTCGGCGCGCTGCTGGGCACCCTGATCGGCGTGCTGCCCGGCTTGGGGCCGGTGGCGACGATCGCGATGCTGCTGCCCAGCATCTACGCGCTGGACGCCACGCCCGCGCTCATCATGCTGGCCGGCATCTACTACGGTGCACAGTACGGTGGCTCGACGACTGCGATCCTGATCAACGTGCCAGGCGAGTCGGCCTCGGTCGTGACCGCGATCGACGGATATGCCATGGCGCGAAAGGGTCGAGCGGGCGCAGCGCTCGCGGCGGCCGGCCTGGGCAGCTTCTTCGCCGGCTCGGTGGCCACGCTGATCGTGGCCGCCTTCGCGCCGCCGCTGACCGAAGTCGCCTTCAAGTTCGGCCCCGCCGAATACTTCTCGCTCATGGTGCTGGGCCTCATCGGTGCCGTCGTGCTGGCTTCGGGCTCGCTCATCAAGGCGATCTGCATGATCCTTCTCGGCCTGCTGCTGGGGCAGATCAACACCGACGTCATCTCCGGTGTGCCGCGTTACAGCTTCGACATCCCAGAGCTCACCGACGGCATCGGCTTTGTCGCCATCGCGATGGGCATCTTCGGTTTCGGCGAGATCATCATGAACCTGGGACGTCCGGAGGAGCACCGCGAGGTCTTCACCAAGGACGTGAAGGGCCTGTGGCCGACCAAGCAGGACTTCAAGGACGCCTACCCCGCGGTCCTGCGCGGCACCGCGCTCGGCTCGATCCTGGGCATCCTGCCCGGTGGCGGCGCGCTGCTGGCGTCGTTCGCGGCCTACACGCTGGAGAAGAAGAGCCGCGGCCGTGCCGACGAAGTGCCCTTCGGCAAGGGCAACATCCGCGGCGTCGCGGGCCCCGAAGCGGCCAACAACGCCGGTGCGCAGACCTCGTTCATCCCGATGCTCACGCTCGGCATCCCGCCCAACGCGGTGATGGCGCTGATGGTCGGCGCGATGACGATCAAGGGCATCCAGCCCGGCCCGCAGGTCATGACGAGCAATCCCGAGTTGTTCTGGGGCCTGATCGCGTCGATGTGGGTCGGCAACGCGATGCTGATCGTGCTCAACCTACCGCTGATCGGGATCTGGATCAAGCTGCTGACGGTGCCGTACCGCTTCCTCTACCCGGCGATCCTGAGCTTCTGCTGCATCGGGCTGTACACGCTCAACAACAACAACTTCGACGTCTTCATGGCGGCGATCTTCGGCATCGTCGGCGTGGTCTTCTACAAGCTCGGCTGTGAGCCGGCGCCGCTGCTGCTGGGATTCATCCTCGGGCCGATGATGGAAGAGAACCTGCGTCGCGCGCTGCTGCTGAGCCGCGGCGACTGGAGCACCTTCCTTACCCGCCCCTTGTCGGCCGGGCTGCTGATCGCGGCCGCGCTGATGATCGTGGTCGTGATGCTGCCGTCGATCAAGAGCAAGCGCGAAGAGGCTTTTCACGACGCGGCCTGAGGTCGCCGCCGGACCTTGTTTCCCCCTTCGTCGTCAAGGCCCCGCACTGCCGGGGCCTTGTCGTTCGTGAACTAACCTTCGCCTCGTGCCGACCGCCCCCGTCGCCCTCGCCCCGCTGAAAGAACCCGTCTTCCGCGGCCTCTGGCTCGCCTGGCTCGCGGCCAACATGACGATGTGGATGAACGACGTCGCCGCCGCCTGGCTGATGACGACGCTGACCACGAGCCCGGTCATGGTGGCCCTGGTGCAGACGGCTTCGACGCTGCCCGTGTTCCTGCTCGGACTGCCCAGCGGGGCGATGGCCGACATCGTCGACCGGCGCCGCTACTTCGCGGCCACGCAGCTGTGGGTGTCGGTCAATGCCGCGGTGCTGGCCGCGCTGTCGCTCGCGGGTGCTTTGACGGCGCCGCTGCTGCTTGCGCTGACCTTCGTCAACGGCGTCGGGCTGGCGATGCGCTGGCCGGTGTTTGCCGCGATCGTGCCGCAGATCGTGCCGCGCGACCAGCTCGCGCCTGCGCTAGCGCTGAACGGCATCGCGATGAACCTGTCGCGTGTGATCGGTCCGGTGCTCGCGGGCGGCCTCATCGCCGCGATCAACCCGGCGGCGGTTTTCGTGCTCAACACGGTGCTCGCGGGCGTGGCCTTCGTGCTGATCCTGCGCTGGAGGTCCACGCCACGCGAGAGCACGCTGCCGGGCGAGCGTTTCGTCGGTGCGATGCGGGCCGGGCTCAACTTCACGTTCCAGTCGCCGCGCCTGAAGATCGTGCTGCTGCGGGTGTTCCTGTTCTTCCTGCAGTGCACCGCGCTGGTGGCCCTGCTGCCGCTGGTGGCGCGCGATCTGCACGGGGGCGGGCCGGGCACCTTCACGGTCATGTTGTCGTGCCTTGGCGCGGGAGCGATCGTCGCCGCGCTCTACTTCCCGCGCTGGCGACAGCGCTACGACCGCGACCACTTCGTGCTCGCAGGCACGGTGATGCACGCCGCGCTGTCGGTGCTGATCGTGCTCGTGCCCGAGGTCTGGGTTGCGCTGCCCGCGATGTTCTTCATCGGCATGGCCTGGATCTCGGTGGCCAACTCGCTCACCGTCGCGGCGCAGACCGCGCTGCCCGACTGGGTGCGCGCACGTGGCATGTCGATCTATCAGATGGCGCTGATGGGCGGCGCGGCCGCGGGCTCGCTGCTGTGGGGCCAGGTCGCCGAGTGGTCCAGCGTGCGCTCCGCTGTCGTGGCGGCCGCGGTGTTCGGCGTGCTCACCTGGCTGCTCACGCGCCGCCTCACGATCGAAGGCGGCGGCGCCGATGCCGACTATTCGCGGGTACCGACCCGCGTGCTGCCGCTCCCGGCGGTCGAGATCCGGCCCGAGGAGGGCCCGGTGATGGTGACGCTGGAATACCAGATCGACCCCGCCAACGCACGTGCCTTTGCCGACGTGATGCGCAGCACGCGGCGCGCGCGGCTGCGACAGGGCGCGTTGTCGTGGGGCCTGTTCCGCGACACCTCGCAGATCGGGCGCTACATCGAGTACTTCGTCGACGAGAACTGGCTCGAGCACCAGCGCCGCCTCGAGCGCTTCAGCGCCTTCGACGCCGATCTGCGCGACCGCCGTTTGGCCTTCCACCTCGGGCCCGAGCCGCCGCTGCTCCGGCGCTACGTGGCCGACGAGTTCAGCGCCGCACCCGACCGGCCGTTCTGAGCCGGCCCGGAGGGCGCCTCGCCGCGGAGGGGTGGGTTCCGGGCCGGTCGCCACGGTGTCCTCGTTGTGTGCTCATATCAGACCCCTCATTACGGGCTCTTCGGCCTGGGCACGAGCGCCAGCCAGCGCAACGACAACCTGGGCGCCGCCGGCAGAGCCGAACTTCAGACCTCGAGCTGGCTTCTTCTGGCGCACGAGAGACGCTAGGCTGTTGGCTAAGTGCCCGCGAGCGCGCTCGCCAGCCGCCGCAGCAGCCGTGCGCCGTCGCCCGCCCAGGCGCTGCCGTGCATGCAGGCTATCGTCTCTGGCCGTAGCTGTGCCAGCTTGTCCAGCAGCGCGGGCGTGTCTCGACTGTGGGCGAAGTCGTCGCAGCGGCGGCGGAAGGCTTCGCTCGCCTCGAGCAGGTCCCCCGGCCACAGCGGGGCATCGCCGCTGCCGCCCTGGGTGAAGAGGTCGGCGCAGAACAGGGTCCTTGTCGTCTCGTCGAAGAGCATGCCGCAGTCCCAGCCGTGCGGCAGGTGCGGGGTCGACTGCCACACCAGGCGGTGCCGGCCCAGGTCGAGGGTCTCGCCGTCGGCCAGGCCGATCGGTTCCAGATCGATCAGGTCGCGCACCGACACCAGCGCCGCGGTGTCGCTGCACACCACCTGCGCGTTGGGTGCCGCGGCGATGAAGTCGGCGAGGCTGCCGCACTCGTCGGACTCGACGTGAGAAAACGCGATCCGGCGCAGTTCGCTCAGCGGCAGCACTTTCTCGACCTGTTCTCGCACGACGCGGAAAAGCTTCTTGGGCCCGGTGTGGAAGAGCAGCGGCCGCTCGTCGATCACGAGGTACTGGTTGAAAGAGAAGCCGCCCGGGACCCATGCCGGCGGCACCGCGACGTGGATGCGCCAGGTGTCGCGTGCGATCTCGGCGATCGACGCTTCGGGCAGGCTCACTGCGGCCACTGGATGAACGGCGGCTTCGGCAATTGCCCGGGTGGCACGTACGCCGGTGCTGGCTGCCCGGCCGCGCCGGCCGCCTTCAGGTAGGCGTGGATCGCACCCAGATCGTCGTCCGACATCGCGCGCAGGTTGAACCACGGCATCGGCGGGCGCGGTTGCATGCTGCGTGCGTGCTGCAGCCATTGCGCACGTGTCATGCCGGCGGCGAAGAGGCGCAGGTTGGTCGGGTAGCTCGTGCCCCAGGGACCGCGGAAGCCGAGCGCGTCGCCGGTCAGCCATTCGGCTTCAGGCACCTTGCCGGCGAGCTCGCCATAGCGAGCGGTGTGGCAATCGTTGCAGCCGGTGGTTTGCACCAGATAGCGGCCCAGCGCGACCGGGTCCGTCGGGCGCACCGTCTGTGCGACCGCAATGCTGGCGTGAAGCAGCAGCGCCAGGGCCGCTGCGCGAATCAATGGGTGATGGATGTAGGGCATGGCGGGCTCCAGCGCGGGGTAGGGATCAGACCGTCGTCAGACCGGGTGCCGACGGCAGGCAGAGTGCACGCGCGAGCCCGGTCCAGCGCTTGACGTCGAGGCGGCTTCGGGCGATCTCGAGCAGGCTGCGGAAGGCCTCCGGCGGCGCCTGCGTCTGGATCCCGCCGAACATCTCGGCGAGCTCGGCCGGGTTGAGCGACGCGGCCATCCAGTCCAGCGCTTCGGCCATGATCTGCGGCTGCAGGTGGGCGACGATCCGGTCGGTCACCGCCTGCAATTCGGCGTCGGTGCAAGCTGCCCAGAGCAGCGTGTTGTGGGCCGTCTCTTCGATGTGCATGTGCTGCAGGTTGTCGGCCACGAAAAGCGCCAGATGCCGGTACAGGTGTGCCGAACGCGGGGAGCGCTCGGCCGCCGCGGCGCTGCGCAGCGCGCTGATTTCCGCAGCCAGCGCCGCGATGCTGCCGCGGTGTTCGGCGTGGGCGTCGGCGGTGACCACGGAGGCGCCCGGGCTGCAAGCTTCGAGCGCGGGGTGCACGAACTCGTTTTCGTGTTCGAGGTGGCTCGTCAGATGCGCCAGCAGCCGCTCGGCCTGGTCGAGCGTGCGTGCCATGTCGTCGTCGTCGGTCACGTCGAGCGTGCCGACACGCTGCAGGGTGTCGAACATCATCGCGCGCAGCGCCTTGTGGATGTTGCGGTACAGGTCGTGCCGAGGTGCCGGTGCGGGGCGGATGGCGGCGGGTCTGAGGTCGAGGAGGGTGTCTGTGGTCGTCATGGCGTTTCTCTTTCGGCGGGGTGGTGGGGGGAGGGGACTCAGTTCAGCAACGAGGCGATGCGCGCGAAATCCAGGGCGCGCACGGCCTGGCGCATCGGTGGGCCGTAACTCGGGTTCTTGTCGAGCTCCGAAGGGCAGACCTGGATCGCCTGCACCCGGCTGCGCTGCCTGCCGTCCCAGCCGAAGCGCGGGTCGAGCTTGACCAGGCGTTTCAGCGCCTTGTTCGTTTCACCGGGGGCCGGCAGGCGGTAGCGCCCGCTGCCCAGGCGGTAGGGCTCTGCCAGCTCGGCCGGGGCCAGCGCGGCGCGTGTGCTGCGCAGGCCGTCGAGCTCGGCCGCCAGCAGCTGGCGTGCTTCGGTCAGCCTGCGCAGGTACTCGGGCTCGCCGGCCTTGCGCTGGCGCGCTGCGAGCAACGCGGCGTCGGCGGCCTTTTCGTTGAGCTTGCGCAGGTCGGCCGCACGTGCCTCGGCCGCGGCGAGGTCGAACGGTTCGTCGAAGTGGCGGCGATGGCGGCGGTCCCAGTCGTCGATCCGGCGCTGTTGCTCGCGTGTGTAGTAGTCGAGCATCTCGCCGACGCTGACCGGCAACCACCACACCTGCTTGTTGGCGGTGAGCACAGCGCAGCCGCGGTAGACCGGCCAGCCGTGCATCGGCTCGCCGCGTTCGCCTTCGAGGTAGGCCGTGAGCTGTTCGTCGGCTGCCCACTGCTGCAGCGTTGCGAGCGGCGAGTTGATGAAGAAGCTGATGCCGGCCTTGGCGCCCAGGCGATCGGCCTGCGGGATGACCTCGCACTCGCCCGGGCCCCAGGTCTTGGGGCCGTAGCCGCCCAAGTGCAGTGCCGCATCGCGCGGGTGGCTGCCGGGGGCGAACGAGTCCATCACGTGGCGCTTCAGGCGCAGGCGGACTTCGGGCAAGGCGTCGAGGCCCGGGTTGCCGCGGGCCATGGTTTCGAGCGTGTCCATCGCCGTGTGCAGCGGGACGAAGCTGGCGTGGCCGATCGGCAGGCCGTCGTTGCTGATCGGCTCGGCCACGTTGGCGGCCCAGCAGGCGGCGTGGGCGGCGGGTGTGGCCCAGGCGCTGAGGAGTGCGAGGGCGGCGACGCAGAGCGTGGTGCGCACGGGCGGGAGTGGCTTGGTCAGCGACTTTTCAAGCGGGTTCATGTCGTCGTGTTCGGTGGGGCTCGTCGTGGGCAAGGCGCTGCCCGACCGACCTTGGGGGCCGGAGGGGTCGGGCGTTGCTTCGGGGGCTGCGGCCTGTGCCGCTGGTGAAGAGAAGTCTAGGAAGCGGCGCTTCGGGGCGCTCTTAAGTCTTGGCTAAGGGCTGCTTAAAAGATCCTTAAGTACGCCAGGGCAGTTCGAGGGCCGCGCCGTCGGGCAGGTAGGTGCCCACCGGCGTGGCGGCGAAGATGCCTATCGTCTCCATCGGCACCCGGCCGGTGTTGAAGATCTGGTGATCGCGGTCCGGTGGCAGCACCAGCGTGCTGCCGGCGCCGAAGCGGTGCACCTGTCCTTCGGTGTGCACTTCGCCCCCGCCGGCCAGGCACAGCACGACCTCTTCGCAGTCGTGCCGATGCGGTGGTGTCGCGGCGCCGGGCGCCATCGTCTGGCGCCAGACCGAGAGGTGCCGCAGGCCATCGGCATGGCCGGCCCAGGTGGCATGGGCGAGGCCAGGTATCGGCGCCGGGCTCGGGCGGGTTTGTTCGTTCACGATCATGGAAGGCTCCTGGAAAGTGGGGTTCGCGGAAGGGACGAAGCCAGTATTCCGGCCGAGGCGCCGTACGAGAAGACGCGGCTGTGGACTAACATTGAGGAATCAATGTCCTCAATCGTGCGGCATGAACGGACTCCAACCGCTGCTGGCTTTTTCAGAGACCGCCAAGCGCGGCGGCTTCGCCGCAGCGGCACGCGAGCTCGGCACCGTGCCGTCGACGCTGGCCAAGGCGGTCGGGCGTCTTGAGGCCTCGCTCGGTGTGCGCCTGTTCCACCGCACGACCCGGCAGGTCACGCTGACGCCCGACGGCGAACGCCTCTTCCAGCGCTGCCAGCGGGTGCTGGCCGAGCTGGAGGAACTGCAGACCGAAGCCTCGGGCGCCCGCGCCGAGCCGAGCGGCACGCTGCGCATCGACATGCCGATCGTCTTCGGGCGCAAGTTCATGCTGCCGCTGCTGGCGCAACTGCTGCAGCGCCACCCGGGCCTTCAACTCGACGCGCGCCTGTCGGACGCGTTTGTCGACCTCGTCAAGGGCGGCATCGATGTCGCCATCCGTGTCGGCACACTGGAAGATTCTTCGCTCGCGGCGCGGCGCTTCGCGAGCCAGCAACTGGTGCTCGTCGGCGCGCCGTCCTACCTGCGTGCGCACGGCACACCGAAGGCGATCGAGGACCTGGCGGCGCACCGCCACGTCCTGTTCCGGATGCCGGGTAGCGGGCGTGACCGGCCGCAGCAGTTCAGCGTCAAGAAGCAGCCGGTGGTGCTGCACCCGGCGCAGGGCGCACGCTTCAACGACGGCGAGGCGATGGTGCAGGCGGCGGTGCTCGGCCTCGGCCTGGCGCAGGTGCCCGACAACATGCTGGTCGACGAACTCGCCGCGGGCCAGCTGGTCGAGGTGCTGCGCGCGCAGCGCCCGCCCCCGATGCCGATCCACGCCGTGATGCCCGGCAACCGCATGGTGCCGGCGCGGGTGCGGGTCCTGCTCGAGGCGCTGGAAGGGTGGTCGGCTGCGGGCCCGGCTCCGCGTCGGCCCGGGGCCGCAGCGCGACGTTGATCGTTAACATGGCGCGCAGCATCTCGTCGACCGAACCGGAACCTGCCGTGCCGACCTTGCCCCCCGAGTGGAGCGACCACTTCGCTGCTGGCGTCTCGATCCGCCTCGGCAGTTGCAGCGCCGCCGGTCGGCCGGGCATCTGCCGGGCGCTGGCGGGCGATATCGAGCCCGACAGCCGGGTGCTCGTGATCGTGGCCGCGCAGACCGCGACCGAGGTGCTGCAGGCCATCGGCGACACCGGGCAGGTGAGCGCCGTCTTCGCACAGCCGCAGTCCAACCGGTCGCTCCACCTGAAGGGGCGCGACGCGCAGGTCGGCCGCTTCGAGCCGGCCTACGAGGCGATGCTGCGGGAGCGCAGCGACGCCTTCTTCAGGCAGGTGGCGCCGTTCGGGTTCACACGCGAGCAGCTGATGCTGACCTGGTTCGGCGTGCCCGCGGACGGCTTGAGGACGGTGCGCTTCAACATCGCCGGCGCATGGGACCAGACCCCCGGGCCGGGCGCGGGCAGCGTGGTGGCGCTGCAGCCGTGACCACCATCACGCTGCGCCAGGCGCGCCGCATGCTCGAGGGCGTGATCCCGCCCGTGATGTGCAGCGTCTCTGCCGACGGCGTACCGCATGTCAACTACCTGTCGCAAGCCGAGTACGTCGACGATCGCCACATCGCGCTCACCTTCCAGTTCTTCAACCGCAGCCGCCAGAACGTGCTGGCCACCGGCCGCGTCGCGCTCGGTGTCGACGATCCCTACACCGGCTCCAGCGTGGTGATGCAGCTTCGTTACCTGCGCACCGAGACTTCGGGCCCGGTGTTCGAGCGCCTGCGCGCCAAGCTCGCCGGCATCGCCGCGCAGACCGGGATGGAGAAGGTGTTCAAGCTCCAGGGCGCCGATCTGTACGAGGTGCTGGAACTGCAGCGTGTCGACCTCGACCACCCGCTTCCCGGCCTGCAGCCGCGCTGCGACGTGGCAGCAGGTGCGCGCACGCTGGGCCAGCAGATCGCCGAATGTGCCGACATGGCGGCACTGCTCGAAACCACGTTGGACGGTCTGCAGCGCCACCTGCGCATCCGGCACGCCATTCTGTGGATGCTCGACGAACGCGCCGCCAGCCTCTACACGTTGGCAAGCCGGGGCTACGCCACGTCAGGCGTCGGCGCCGAGATGGCGCTCGCCGACAGCGGCCTTGCCGGCGTGGCGGTACGCGAGGGCGTGCCGATCCGCATCGGCCACATGTCGCAGGCCTACGCCTACGGGATGGCCACGCGCGAACGGGCACGCGAGGCCGGCCTCGCCGAGGCGATGCGGCGCGAGATCCCGCTGCCCGGCCTGGCCACACCACGCAGCCAGCTCGCGGTGCCTTTGCGCGCGCGGGGTCGTTCGGTCGGCGCACTGCTGGTCGAAAGCGACAGTGACCAGTTCTTCAGCTACGACGATGAAGACGCGCTGGCGCTGCTCTGTGGCCAGCTTGCCGCCGCGCTCGCGTCGCTGCAGGCGCAGGAGATGGAGGCCGATGTGGCGGCCGCCTCCGCGCCCCCCGCCGCCCCCACGGGCCCGGCACGCCGTGTGCGCCACTACGCACGCGACGACAGTGTCTTCATCGACGACGAGTACCTGATCAAGGGCGTCGCCGGCGCGATCTTCTGGAAGCTGGTGCGCGAATTCGTGCACCACGGCCGCAGCGAGTTCAGCACCCGCGAGCTGCGCCTGGCGGCCGACGAGCTGCGCCTGCCCGAGGTCCAGGACAACCTCGGCGTGCGCCTGCTGTTGCTGGAGCGCCGGCTCGCCGAACGCGGCGGCCCGGTGCTGATTGAGCGCGCCGGCCGTGGCCGCTTCAGGCTGCGCGTGCAACAGGCCTTGACCCTGGCCTGACGCGGCTGCAGCGCCGCGTTCACAATCGGTGCACCAAGACCGAAGGACTTTCATGAGCCGGCACAATTTTGACTGGAGCACCGGCTACGCCAGCCAGCGCTCGCCCGTCTTCGCGCGCAACGTCGTTTGCACCTCGCACCCGCTGGCCGCGCAGGCCGGCTTGAAGATGCTGCAAGCCGGCGGCAACGCGGTCGACGCCGCGATCGCCACCGCGGCGGCGATGACGGTGCTGGAGCCGTGCAGCAACGGACTCGGTTCCGACGCCTTCTGCATCCTGTGGGACGGCACCCGGCTGCATGGGCTGAATGCCTCGGGCGGTGCGCCCGCGGCGTGGACGCCCGGTTATTTTTCAGCCAAGTACGGCAGCGATGCGAAGAGCCCGCCCAAGCGCGGCTGGGACTCCGTCAGCGTGCCCGGCGCGGTGGCCGGCTGGGTGGCGCTGCACGGCCGCTTCGGCAAGTTGCCCTTCGCCGATCTGCTGGCGCCGGCGATCGACATCGCGCAGCGCGGCTACGCGGTGCCGGTCGTGATCCAGCAGAAGTGGCGCAACGCGGCGTCGTTGCCCGAGTTGACGACGCAGCCGGGCTTTGCCGATACCTTCATGCCGCGCGGCCGCGCGCCGACGGTCGGCGAGCAGTTTGTCTTCGCCGACGCCGCGCGCAGCCTGAAGCTCATCGCGCAGACACGCGGCGAAGCTTTCTACCGCGGCGAGATCGCAGCTGCCGCCGAGGCCCATTCGCGTTCGCACGGCGGCGCGATGACGGCGGCGGACTTCGCGGCCTTCGAGCCCGAGTGGGTGACGCCGATCGCGCGCGACTACCGCGGCTACACGCTGCACGAGATCCCGCCCAACGGCCAGGGCATCGCGGCGCTGATCGCGCTCGGCATCCTCGAGAAGTTCGACCTCGGCGCACTGCCGGTCGATGGCGTGGCGTCGCAGCACCTTCAGATCGAGGCGATGAAACTCGCCTTCGCCGACACCTACCGCCACGTCGCCGAGCCGAAGACGATGCGCCTGACACCGGCGCAGATGCTCGACGACGACTACCTGGCGCGGCGCGCGAAGCTGATCGACCCGCAGAGGGCGCAGGACTTCGGCCCCGGCCACGGGCCGCAGGGCGGCACGATCTACCTCAGCGCGGCGGATGAGAGCGGCATGATGGTCAGCTTCATCCAGAGCAACTACATGGGTTTCGGCTCTGGCGTCGTGGTGCCGGGTTACGGCGTGAGCCTGCAGAACCGCGGCCACGGTTTCACGCTCGATGTCACGAGCGACAACCTCGTCGGCCCCGGCAAGCGCCCCTTCCACACCATCATCCCGGCGTTCCTGACCAAGGACGGCGCCCCCGTCATGAGCTTCGGCGTCATGGGCGGCGACATGCAGCCGCAAGGGCACCTGCAGACGCTCGTGCGCATGCTCGACTACCACCAGCAGCCGCAGGCCGCCTGCGACGCGCCGCGCTGGCGCTGGAACGCCGGCATCGTCAACAACGAAGCCGGCTTCCACGCCGGCACCGCGCAGGGATTGCGCGAGTTGGGCCACCGCGTCGAGCCTTTTGCCGACAGTTACCAGGATTACGGCGCCGGCCAGTTCATCTGGCGCCTCGACGAAGGGCAGGGCGACGCGGCGGCCGAAGGGTATGCCGCCGCGAGCGACCCGCGGCGCGACGGACAGGCCGCAGGGTTCTGACGGCGCCGCACGGTTGCTGCGCGTGAACAAGGCCGCGGCAGCGCCCATACCCCAGCGCATCGGGCCCGGCCTGCTGCTGGCCTCGCTCGGCGCGGTGGCCTTTTCGGGCAAGGCCATCATCGTCAAGCTGGCCTACCGCCACGGCGTCGACGCGGTCACGCTGATCATGTTCCGCATGCTCTTCGCGCTGCCGCTCTTCGTCGCGCTGGCCTGGTGGGCCGGGCGCGGCAAACCGCCGTTGACGCCACGCGACTGGCGTGTCGTCTGCGCCTTGGGTTTCTGCGGCTACTACCTCGCCAGCTTCCTCGACTTTGCCGGGCTGCAGTACGTCAGCGCCAGCCTGGAGCGGCTGATCCTGTACCTGAACCCGACGATCGTGCTGCTGCTCGGCTGGCTCGCCTTCAAGCGCCGCGTGACACGGCGCCAGGCGCTGGCGCTCGCCGTCAGTTACGCTGGTGTGCTGCTCGTCTTCGGCCACGAAGTCACGCTGCAGGGCGGCAGTGCGGCCCTCGGCTCGGCGCTCGTGTTCGGCTCGGCGGTCAGCTACGCCGTCTACCTGGTCTACAGCGGCGAGGAAGTCCGGCGCCTGGGCTCGCTGCGCCTCACGGGCCTGGCCACGACGGTGGCGTGCGGACTGTGCATCGCGCAGTTCCTGCTGCTGCGGCCCTTGAGCGCGGCCCTCGATGTCGCGCCCGCGGTCGTCTGGCTCAGCGTGATCAACGCGACCTTGTGCACCTTTGCGCCGGTGTTGATGGTGATGATGGCGGTCGAGCGCGTCGGCCCCGCGATCACCGCCCAAGCAGGCATGATCGGGCCCATGAGCACGATCCTGATGGGTGTGCTGCTGCTCGGCGAGCCCTTCACGGCCTGGGTCGCCGCGGGAACAGGGCTGGTGCTGGCGGGTGTCTGGCTGCTGACCAAGGCACGTTGAGGAAAGGACGGTGCATGAAATCACAGTGGCTCAAGAAATCGCAGACGGCCCTCGGCGTGGCCGTCATCTGCGTGCTGTTCCTGGTCGAGACCTCGCTCGCCGACCGCGCGTTTCCAAGCCCGCTGTCGCCCTTCATCTGGGCCGCGTTGTCCATCGCCGGGGTGCTGGCGGTGGTGGCGTACTTCTGGTGCCGCACGCAGGCGCGCCGCGTTGAGGATCGAGAATGACCATGTACACACTCCATTGTTTTGCACAGTCCGGCAACGCCTTCAAGGTCGCCTTGATGCTGCGCGCGCTCGGGCAGCCTTGGGAGCCCGTATTCGTCGACTTCATGAACGGCGCCACCCGCGCCGAGGCCTGGCGCGATGAACTCAATGCGATGGGCGAGGTGCCGGTGCTGGAACTGCCGGACGGCCGCCGGCTCACGCAGTCCGGCGTGATCCTGCGCCACCTGGCGCGCGAACACGGCGCCTACGGGGGCCGGGACGCGGCCGAGCAGGACGAAGTGCTGCGCTGGCTGTTCTTCGACAACCACAAGTTCACGAGCCCCTTCGCGACCTACCGCTTCATGAAGGCCTTCGGCCCGCGCGCGCCCGACCCGGCTGTCATGGCCTGGCTACGCGGGCGCATGGACGCCGCCTTCGGCATCGTCGACAAGCACCTGACGGGCAGGCGCTTCATCGTCGGCGAGTCGGCGACGATCGCCGACTTCTCGCTCTGCGGTTACCTCTTCTACCCGGTGGAAGAAAGCGGCTACGAGGTGGCCGGGCGTTTCCCGCAGATCCAGGCCTGGCTCGAACGGGTGCGTGCGCTGCCGGGCTGGGCATCGCCTTACGACGTGCTGCCGGGCGAGCGCATCGCGCCGCGCTGGTGAGTCCCGCCATGCTCGAACTCCGCCCCAACTGCGAAAACTGCAACAAGCCCTTGCCACCCGCCGCGGCCGACGCGCGCATCTGCAGCTTCGAGTGCACCTTCTGTGCGGCTTGCGTGGGCGGCGTCCTGGCCAACGTCTGCCCCAACTGCGGCGGTGGCTTCGTGCCGCGGCCGGTGCGCCCGGCCCGCAATCACAAGGGCGACAACTTCCTCGGCCGCTACCCCGCGGGCACGGTGCCGCGGCAGCGGCCGGTCGACGCCGCCGCACACACCCACTTCGCGGCGCCGCTGAAGGACGTGCCGCCCGGGCAGCGCTGAACCCGCACGCAGACTGGGATCTATAGTCCGCGCCCTGTGTGGTCCCACTCACGCACCGCCCATGCTCGCCGTCCTGCCTGCTGCTCATCGCTTGGTCGGCTTCGTCCGCCTACCTCGCGATGGATGTTTCTGGTCCGAACCCGCCGCGGCCCGACAGCGCTGAAACCCGGCCTACGGCCTCTCACCTCAACGGAGTAAACATCACATGGATCTCGGCATCGCAGGCAAATGGGCGCTCGTGTGCGCCGCAAGCAAGGGCCTCGGCAAGGGCTGCGCCGAAGCGCTGGTGCGTGAGGGCGTCAACGTCGTCGTCACCGCAAGGGGGGTCGATGCGCTCGAGGCCACGGCGGCCGAGTTGCGTGCGCTGAACCCCGGTGTGCAGGTGCGCGCCGTGGCGGGCGACATCACCACACCGGAAGGCCGCGCCGCGGCGCTCGTGGCAGCGCCGCAGGTCGACATCCTGGTCAACAACGCCGGCGGGCCGCCGCCGGGCGACTTTCGCGAATGGGACCGCGAGGCCTGGATCAAGGCCCTCGACGCCAACATGTTGGCGCCGATCGAGCTCATCACCGCCACCGTCGACGCGATGGCCGGGCGCGGCTTCGGCCGTGTCGTCAACATCACCTCGTCGGCGGTGAAGGCGCCGATCGACTTCCTGGGGCTGTCCAACGGCGCCCGTTCCGGCCTCACGGGCTTCGTCGCCGGCACCTCGCGCCAGGCGCGCCTGGCCTCGCACAACGTCACGATCAACAACCTGCTGCCCGGCTCCTTCGATACCGACCGCCTGCGCTCGGGCTTTGCCGCCAACGCGAAGAAGTCGGGCCAGAGCGTCGAGGCGCTGGCCGAAGCACGGCGCAAGTCGATCCCGGCGCAGCGCTTCGGCAACGCGCCCGAGTTCGGCGCCTTGTGTGCCTACCTGTGCAGCGTGCACGCCGGCTACATCACGGGGCAGAACCTGCTCATCGACGGCGGCGCTTACCCGGGCGCCTTCTGACCGTGTCCGGCAGCGACGACACGACGCACTTCTACGAGCCGCGGCTCGGCCACGGGCTGCCGCACGACCCCTTCAACGCCATTGTCGGGCCGCGACCGATCGGCTGGATCTCCACCCGCTCGGCCGACGGTGTGCTGAACCTCGCGCCCTACAGCTTCTTCAACGGCTTCAACTACAAGCCGCCGATCGTCGGTTTTGCCAGCATCGGCCGCAAGGACACGCTGCGCAACGTCGAAGCCACACGCGAGTTCGTGTGGAACCTCGCCACGCGCCCGCTCTCCGAGGCGATGAACCTGAGCTGCGCCGCGGCGCCGCCCGACGTTGACGAGTTCGAGCTGGCAGGGCTGACGCCCGTGCCTTCGCGCCTGGTGCAGCCGCCGCGTGTGGGCGAGAGCCCGGTCGCCTTCGAGTGCCGAGTGACGCAGATCGTGCAACTGCAGGGCGCCGACGGCCTTTCGGTGCCGACCTGGATGACCTTCGGCGAGGTGGTGGCGGTGCACATCGCGAAGGCGCTGCTGGTCGGCGGGGTCTACGACACCGCGGCAGCGCAACCCATCCTGCGCGGTGGTGGGCCGGCGGACTACTTCGAGATCGGCGCACCGGCGCTGTTCAGGATGCGGCGGCCGCCGTGGCCGCTGGTCTGAGGCCTGCACCGCGGGCATCTGCGCTCGCTACCATGGGACTTTGCCGGAGACTGCCATGCGTCCGATCCTTTCACGTCGCCAGGGCCTGCTCACCGCTTGCGCTGCGTTGTTCATGTTCTGCACCACGCTCCAGGCGCAGACCGCCGCCGTGCGTGTCGGCTCCAAGATCGACACCGAAGGCTCGCTGCTCGGCAACCTGATCGTGCAGGTGCTCGAGGCCGGCGGCATCAAGACCGAGAACAAGCTCCAACTCGGCGCGACCAAGATCGTGCGCGGCGCTCTGGTGGCGGGTGAGATCGACGTCTACCCGGAGTACACCGGCAACGGGGCGTTTTTCTTCTCCGACGAGAAGAACCCGGCGTGGAAGGACCTCAAGGCGGGTTACGAGCGGGTCAAGTCGCTAGACGCCGAGAAGAACAGATTAGTCTGGCTGCAGCCCGCGCCGGCCAACAACACCTGGGCGATCGCGATCCGCAAGGACGTGGCCACGGCACAGAAGTTGAAGTCGCTCGACGACTTCGGCAAGTGGGTCGCTGCCGGCGGCAAGGTCAAGCTCGCGGCGTCGGCCGAATTCGTCGAGCGCCCCGATGCGCTGCCGGCGTTCCAGTCGGCCTATGGCTTCAAGCTCAAGCAGGACCAGTTGCTCACGCTCGCCGGGGGCGACACCGCGATCACGGTCAAGGCCGCGGCCGAGCAGACCTCGGGTGTCAACGCGGCGATGGCCTACGGTACCGACGGGCCGGTAGCGGCACTCGGCCTCGTGATCCTCGACGACAGCAAGGGTGTGCAGCCGGTCTACGCGCCGGCGGCGGTCGTTCGCGCCGAGGTGCTGGCACGCCAGCCCAGGATCGAGGCGTTGCTGGCGCCCGTGTTCAAGTCGCTCGACGGCCCCACGTTGCAGGGGCTGAACGCGCAGATCGCGCTCGAAGGGCGTGACGCGAAGCAGGTCGCTGCCGCGTACCTGAAGGGCAGGGGTTTCATCAAGTGAGCCTGGCGCCAGTGGCGGCACTGGCGGATGCACAAGACGGTCGGGCCGCGTCCTGGGTTCAACAGCGCGTCCTGCTGTTGCTGGTGCTGCTGGCCTGGTGGGCGGCCGCCGACCTCGCTTTTGTCAGCGTGGCGCCGAACCGCGTGCTCACCGGCACCGGCGTGCTGTTGCCGGCGCTGATGAGCGGCTGGCGCTGGGGGTTGCTGGGCCCGGCCGCGCTGCTGTGCGCCGCGGTGTGGCTGCCCGGCGGCCGCGGGTTGAACGTCAGTGTGGCGCTGGCTGCCACGGCCTTGCTCGCGGGTTTGCTGGCGGTTGCGGGCGAAGAGGCGGCAAGGGTCGCCGCGCGTGAATCGCCGCTGGCACGTGTGTCGCTCGGCGGCGGTTTCTGGGCCCTGGCGTTGTTGGTCTGGCTCGCCGCCGCCGATGCCCTGCAGCGACTGAAGTTGCGCCCGGTGGGGCGTGCGCTGGCCTTTGCCGGCGTGCTGCTGCCGCTGGCCGCGCTGCTGGTGTCGGGCGCGCTGGATCAGCTGTCGCTGCTCAAGGAATACGCCAACCGGCAGGAGGTGTTTCACGTCGCGGGCTGGCGCCATCTTCAGATCGTCTTCGCCACGCTGGTGCCGGCACTCCTCATCGGTGTGCCGCTGGGCGTCGTCGCCGCTCGCCGCGAGCGGCTCGCGCGGCCGCTATTCGCGCTGCTGAACGTCATCCAGACGGTGCCCTCGATCGCGCTGTTCGGTCTGCTGATCGCGCCGCTCGTGGCGCTCGGCCTGCGGGGTATCGGGCTGCTGCCGGCGGTCGTCGCGCTGACGCTCTACGCTTTGTTGCCGATCGTGCACGGCACGGTCTCGGGCCTGCAGCAGGTGCCCGCGGACGCCCTCGAAACCGCCACCGGCATGGGGCTCACGCCACGCCAGCGGTTCTGGAGGGTCGAGGTCCCGCTCGCGCTGCCGGTGATGCTGTCGGGGTTGCGCGTCACCACGGTGCAGATCGTGGGCCTGGCGGTGGTGGCGGCGTTGATCGGCGCCGGCGGCTTCGGCGCGCTGATGTTCCAGGGACTTTTCAGCAGTGCGCTCGACCTCGTGTTGCTCGGTGCCTTGCCGGTGGTGGCGCTGGCGATCGTCGTGGACGCAGGCTTTGCGCTGCTGGCGACTGCCCTGCAAAGGCCGGAGCGGTGATCGAGTTGCAGGGGGTCGGCAAGCGTTACGGCGCCGTGCGCGCCGTCGACGAGGTGTCGCTGACGATCGAGCGCGGCGAGTTCGTGATCCTGATCGGCGCCTCGGGATCGGGCAAGACGACGCTGCTGAAGATGATCAACCGGCTGGTCGAACACGACGAGGGCCGCATCCTCTTCATGGGCGACGAGATCCGCTCCTTCAAGCCCGAGGACCTGCGCCGGCGCATGGGGTATGCGATCCAGTCGACGGGACTGTTCCCGCACTGGACGGTGGCACGCAACGTGGCCACGGTGCCCGGGCTGCTGGGCTGGCCCGCCGCGCGCATCGACGCGCGTGTCGACGAGTTGCTCACGCTGCTGGAGCTGAAGCCGGCCGAATACCGCACGCGTTACCCGCACCAGCTGTCGGGCGGGCAGCAGCAGCGCGTCGGCGTCGCGCGCGCGCTCGCGGCGGACCCCGAGGTGCTGCTGATGGACGAGCCCTTCGGCGCGCTCGATCGCATCACGCGCCAGTCGCTGCAGCAGGAGATGGCGCGCATCCACCGCACCTCGGGCAAGACGATCGTGCTCGTCACGCACGACATCGAAGAAGCGCTGAGCCTGGCCACGCGCATCGTGCTGCTGGATCGCGGTCACATCGTGCAGGCGGGCACGCCGGCGCAGCTGCTGGGCCAGCCGTTAAGCCCCTTCGTCAGCGACTTCATGGGCCGCGATGACCTGGGCTTGAAGCTGCTCGGCCTGCAGACCGTGGCCGCGCGTGTGCGTGCCGGCGAGCACGCCGACGGCGCGCCGGTGGCGGCCGCGCTGACGCTGCGCGAGGTACTGGCAGAGTTCGTTGCGCGCCACGTCGACCGCCTGCCGGTGGTGGACGCGCAGGGCCGGTCACTCGGCACGATCCACTTCGCCGACCTGCTCAAGACCCCGCCATGAACGCGTCCTGGCCGCGTGACCCGCTGCCCTGGGCCGCCACCGCGTTGATCGCGCTGGTGTGGGGCATGCCGCACCTGAAGCCGCTCTTTGCCGCGGCCTTCCCGGCGCTCGACCGGCCGCTATATGAGCAGGACAGCTTCACGGCGCTGCTGTGGGCGCATGTAGGGATCGTTGCGGCATCGAGCGCGGCGGCAGCAGTGGTGGGCGTGGCCGCGGGCCTCTTCGTCACGCGGCCGGCGGGCGCCGAGTTCCGCCCGCTCGTCGAAACCGTGGTTGCGATCGGCCAGACCGTGCCGCCTGTGGCGGTGCTGGCAATCGCGGTGCCGCTGATCGGCTTCGGCGAAGTGCCGGCGCTCATCGCGCTCGTGCTCTATGGCCTGTTGCCGATCGTGCGCGGCACGATCGCAGGCATCCAGTCGGTGCCGGCCGCCGTGCACGAAGCCGCGGCGGGTCTGGGCATGAGCCGCTGGCAACGGCTCTGGCGCGCCGAACTGCCGCTCGCGGCGCCGGTGATCCTGGCCGGCGTGCGCACCTCGGTCATCATCAACATCGGCACCGCGGCCATCGCGTCGACGGTCGGCGCCAAGACCCTCGGATCGCCGATCATCGTCGGCCTGAGCGGCTTCAACACCGCGTACGTGTTGCAGGGCGCGCTGGCGGTGGGCTTGTTGGCAGTGGTGGTCGATCTGGGGTTCGAGCGGCTTGGGCGGCGCTTTGAGCCACGGTTCAGCACCCGTTCGCGTTCGTATTCGTCGAGCACTTAGCAGCGGCGGCCGAGGGCCTGGCTCAGGCTCGACCTGGCCTGCCAGTTGGAAGCGAAGACCACGTCGCTGCCGGCCGACGGGTATCAGGCGGCCTTCTGGCTCAGGGGCGAGAGGTCCGTCAACCTGTCGTGATCCCCGATGCCGATCGGGCGGGCGGCCACCACCGAGGCGACGAACGCGAAAACCCGCGCCATGCGGCTGTTCGGTGCGTCCCAGAACTCGGCCACTTCGGGAACGACCTTCAGCAGCGCCAGGTTGGCCGAGGTCGGACCATCGGGAAACCAGGGTTTGGCGAAGGGGGTCCAGAGCCGCGCGGCGCGCTGCGCGTCGATGTGGATTTCACCGTGGCCTGAAATCGACACGTAGGTCGCACGCGCCGTGTCGGTGAAGGCGAGATTGATCCTGCGCAGGCGATCGCTCTTGTGCGAGCGTCGATAGGTGAAGAACCAGAGCGCGCCCTCGGCGTCCATTTCGAGCGGCGCCATCGGCCGGCTCACGAGCGCACCGTCGCTGTCGATGCTGGTCAACATGGCCACGTCCATGTCCTCGATCAACTGGCAAAGGTGCTTGCGCTCGGCGCGGTCTTGCGGTTCCGTCTTCATCTCGGGTCCAGATCCAGAGGGGATGCATCCCCAGACTGTGAAAGCGGGCGCTGGCGTGGCGCGTCGGACCTGTTGGAAAGTTGATGTAGGACGGCGCCTTGCCCGCGCCCGCGGCCGTGTTCAGGCGCGAGGCCCGAGCATCTGGCGGGCGTCGACCCAGGTGTCGAACTGCTGCGCGCTCACCGCGCCGAGCGCTAGCGCCGCTTCCCGCAGCGTGATGCCTTTTGCGTGGGCTTGTTTGGCGATCTGCGCTGCCCG
>DATDER010000082.1:0-7804 GCA_036523095.1 Rubrivivax sp. | reverse complement strand
GTGCAGCTGATGACGGTGACGACGCCCAGCCCACCCGGCAGCCAGCCGAAGAGCACGCGCGCGAACTCGACGATGCGCTTGCCCACGCCGCCTTGCGCGAGCAGCTCGCCGGCAAAGATGAACAGCGGCACCGCGATCAGGATGAAGGGCTCGACCCCGCCGATGAACGACAGGTAGATCGTCTCCAGCGGGTGCGACAGCCCGGCGGCGAGGATGAGGCCGACGGTGGTGCCGATGAGCGCGTAGAGCAGCGGCACACCTGCCAGTGCAAGGCCGAAAAAGACGGCGAACAGCGTCGCTGCGAGCATGGTTCAGCCGCCCCAGCGCTGCGCGCGCGACGCGCCTTGCAGGATGCGCACCAGGTCCCAGCCGACCCACACCGCCATCGCGAAGCAGCCCACCGGCATGCCCAGGTACTGCAGCGACATCGGTATCTGCAAGACGGTGAGTTCGTTGCTCCAGCCTGCGGCGACGAGCCGTGCGCCGTACCAGACCAGCGAGCCCAGTACCGCGAGCGCGAAGACATCCACCAGCGCGTCGGCCACTTCGCGCCGGCGCCCGCCGAGCTTGTCGATGAGTTCCGTGATCGTCATCTGCGCACCCCGCCGTGTGGCACAGGCGCCGCCGAGAAAGGTGACCCAGACCATCATCAACTCGGCCAGCTCGGTGACCCAGGCCAGGTCCTTCTGCACCACGTGCATCAGCACGTTGAGGAAGACGAGCGCGATCATCGAAGCGCCGATGGCGATCACGCTCCAGTCGACCATGTCGCCGAAGATCTCGAGCACGCGTGGTGCCGGCGGCGCCGGCGGCAGCATGGCGCGGCGCTGCGCCGCCACGCCGGCGGCCGGGAGCTGAAGTTCGCTCACGCGACTCACTTCGCCGGCACGGCCTTGCGCACCACGTCGGCGTCGGCCAGGATGGCATCGACATCGGCACCGTACTTCTCCTTCGCCTTCGCGTAGGCCGGTTGCACCGCTTCGCGGAAGGGCGCCAGGTTCGGGCGCCCGATCTTCGCGCCCTTGGTCTGCATGTCGGCGATCTGCGCGTCCTCGGCCGCGCGCACTTCCTTGCGGCTCCAGTCCGCGGCTTCCTTGGCCGCCTTGGTGACGGCCTCGCGGTCGGCCGGGCTCAGCTTCTGCCAAGTCTTTTCTGAGATCGTGAGCGGGATCGGGCTGTAGACATGCTTCGTCAACGTGACGTACGGCGCGACCTCGTAGAACTTGTTGGCGTAGATCGTGTCGACCGGGTTCTCCTGCCCCGACACCGCGCCTTGCTGGATCGCCAGGTAGACCTCGGGCAGCGGCATGATCTGCAGGTTGAAGCCCATCGCTTCGAGCGACCAGCGCATCATCTCGTTCGGGAAGGTGCGCAGCTTCTTGCCCTTGGCATCGGCGGGTGTGTTGAGAACGTCCTTCGTCGTCATGCTGCGAAAACCGGCCTCGAAGTTGGACAGGAAGCGAAAGCCCTTCTCGGGCCCCTTCGCAAACTGCTCCTGCATCCACTTCGACTCGTCGTACAGCTTCCAGCCCTGGTCGTAGCTTTCCACCAGGTAGGGCAGGGCGGTCAGGTTGAGGGCTGGGATGTGCGTGGCGTAGGTGCCGGTACCGGTGACGGTGACGTCGATGCCGCCGAGCTGCAGTTGTTCGACCGCCTTCGGGTCGTTGGCGAGTTGCCCGGCCGGGAAGACCTGCACCTTGTAGCGGCCGGCGGTGTACTGGTCGACGCGCTGGCCGAAGAGTTCGGCGGCCTTCTGGCGCAGGCCCCCCGGCTGGTCGGTGTGGCTGAACTTCAGGATCGTCTGCGCGAACGCGGGCGATGCGACGGCGAAGGCGGCGGCAAGGCCGATGAGGTGACGCGGCAAGCGGGCTTTCATGTTGTCTCCTTGGGGGTCGGTCGAGGGAATCAGGCGGCGCTTGCCGCCGGCGGGTGCAAGGGATCGAATGTCGCCAGTTCGACCTGGCGGTGGCTCGCGGCCGAGTGGTACACCGCCGCCTGAACGCGCAGGTTGGCGAGGTAGTCGCGGGCGTTGTTTTCCAGAGGCGTGCCAGACCGCAGGTGCGCGACGACATGGCGTTGAAGCCACTCGCAGGCCCCGCCGCCGAAGGTGTCGTCGGGGCCGCGGTTGTAGCGGTGCTGCACTTCGTCGGCCTGGTGAGGCTTCCACCACAGCCGCGCTTCCCCGTCGAGCCGGAGCACGCCGGCGGCGCCTTCGATCCAGGCCTCGCCCATCGTGCGGCGTGGGTTGCTGGCGACGTGGTCGTTCAAGCGGTTGGCGTCGAACAGCCCCGTGGCACCGCCCTCGAACCCGAACACGACGACACCCGCGTCTTCACCCGCGATGACCGGGTTGATGCGGCGCAACGAGGCGTAGACGTTCTCGACCTCGCCGCAGAGATAGCGGTAGGTGTCGATCCAGTGGATCGCGGTCTCCTTGACCAGAAACTGCGGCATCTGTTGGAAGTAGGGCTGGCGGTCGAGGTAGGCGCGCGGGCCCTGACCGTCACCGGGGCGCAGGCGAAAGGCCACGCCATGCAAATCGCCGAGCCGGCCGGCATCGATCAGCCGCCGGGCTTCGCGGTACCAGGGTTGCCAGCGTATGTTTTCGTGGATCACCAGCGTGACGCCGGCCGCTTCGGCCGCCTCGGTGATCGCCAGCGCGTCGGCGTAGTCGCGGCCGAAGGGTTTTTGGCAGATCGCCGGTATGCCGTGGGCAATGCATTCGCCGACCATCGCACGGTGCGTCTCCGGTGGCGTGATGATGTCCACCAGGTCGGGCCGGGTGGCTTGCAGGGCCGTGCCCAGGTCGGTGAACACGGCGCCGATGCCGAAACGCGTGGCCAGCGTCTGCGCCTTGCTGCGATCGCGGTTGACGATGCCCACGCACTCCACGCCGACATCGGTCATGCGCTGCCAGCCCGCGTACTGGAAGGAGCTGAAGTAGCCGGCGCCGACGCCGAGCACGCGCAGCTTGTCCATCCCGATCACCTCAGAGGTTGGAGGCCACGGCAGCGGCGATGGCCGCGGTGCCGTCGCGCCCGCCGAACTCGAAGGGCACGAGTTGGCCCGACGCGAACACCGCGTCGACTGCCTGCTCGATGCGTCGCGCAGCGGCGCCGAGCGCGGCATTGCCGTGGCGCTCGGCGAGCCAGTCGAGCATCAGCGCCGCCGACAGGATGCTCGCGGTGGGGTTCGCTTTGCCCTGGCCCGCGATGTCGGGCGCCGACCCGTGGCAGGGCTGGAACAGGGCATGGCGGTCGCCGATGTCGGCCGAAGGCGCCATGCCCATGCCACCAACGAGGGCCGCGGTCTGGTCGGACAGGATGTCGCCGAACATGTTCTCGGTCACCAGCACGTCGAAGTCCCACGGTTTGCGGACCAGGTCGAGTGCGGTGGCGTCGATGTAGTGGTGGCGCGCCTCGATGTCGGGGAAGAGTGCAGCGCGCTCGTCGAAGATCTTGCGGAAGAAGGCCATCGAGACGAACACGTTGGCCTTGTCGACACAGGTCACCCTGCCCGGCCGGCCCCGGCGCTTGCGCCCCTGCGCGAGCTTGAACGCGAAGTCGTGCACCCGTTCGCTACCGCCGCGCGTGATGACCATCGTGTCGCGCGCTTCGCGGTCGTCTTCGATCGTGCCTTTGCCGCGCGAGGCGAACAGGCCTTCGGTCGATTCACGCACCACCACCAGGTCGATGCCCCGCGCACGCGGGTCTGCGAGCGGCAGACGCACACCAGGGATCGCGCGCGCCGGGCGCACGCCGGCGTAGAGCTCGAGCTCGACCCGCAGGTCGAGTTGCGGCGCGATCTCGGTGCCATCGGGATAGCGGATCGCGGGCCAGCCCATGGCGCCGAAGAGGATCGCGTCGGCTTGGCGTGCCGCTGCCAACGTGGCGGCAGGCAGCGCCTGACCGGTGGCGCGGAAATGCTGCGCGCCGGCGGGGTGTTCGTGGAAGTGAAAGCCGAAAGGCGCGCCCAGTGTCACGCGCTCGATCAAAGGCACCGTGGCGGCGATGACTTCGGCCCCGATGCCGTCGCCCGGGAGGACGCAGATGTCGAACAGGTTCTTCACGGTGGGTTCATCCGCTTCAAAGGTGTTGCAGGCGGTAGCGCTCGAAGATATCGATCAGCTCGCCGGTGGCGCGTTGGCGGTGCGCGCGCGTGACCCGCGCCGCGCCTTCGGCGTCGCCTGCGCGCAGGCGCTCGACCATCTGCAGGTGCTCCTTGGTCGAGTTCACCGGCTTGGGTCGCAGGCGCAGCGTGAACATGCGCGCTCGGTGGGCGCGGTCCCAGTAGTTGAGTACCGTGGCCTGGAGCTGGCGATTGCCCGCCAGTTCCAGCAGCTGGGCATGGAACCGTTCATCGGCAGCGGCCCAGGCGTCCAGGTCGTCGGCCTTGAGCGCCTTGTCCATCGCCTTGCAGGCGGCGACGAGCGGCTTCATGTCTTCCTCGCCAGGCCGCCTGCGCGCCAGGAGTTCGGCCGCCATGCATTCGAGCGCGGTGAGGATCTCGTAGATCTCCTTCATGTCGGTGGGCGAGACCGGCAACACACGCAGGCCGTGGCGCGGGATCACCTCCACCAGTCCTTCGTTGCGCAGGCGCAGCATCGCCTCGCGGACCGGCGTCCGACTCATGCCGAGCGCCAGTGCCACTTCCTGCTCCAGCGCGCGGTGGCCGGGGGGCCAGGCGTTGTCGAGGATGCGCTGGCGGATCTGCCGGTACGCGCTGTCGACCAGCGACGCGGGGGGCGCCGACGCCGCCGTGTTCACGGGTGGTTCCAATGCGTGGGCGCGGCGCCGGCCACCGGCAGGCGCACGCTGGCCAGCCGGTCACCGAGCAGGCAGCCGAGCACGGCAGTGCTGCGGTCGGCGCCCGCGAAGGCGATGCTCGAGATGTTGCGCAGCACGCGGCTGGGGCTGCCGTCGAGGTGCGGGCGGTTCATCTCGCCGGCCTCGAACGCCGCTTCGACCCAGGTCAGGTGCCCGGCATCGGCGTCTTCGATCCACAGCGTCTGGGTGCCGTCGGGCGCCACGCGAATGAGCCGGTTGCTCACGATGCTCACGACCCAGGCGTGGCCCAGGACGTCGAAAGCCAGGCCGTCGGGGAAGGTGCCGGGGCCGAACTCGGTGACCACTTCCTTCTCGCCGAGCGAGCCGTCCTCGCGCAGCGCAAAACGCGACAGGCGGCGGGCGAAGGTCTCGTTGACGTAGAGCCATTTGCCCGACGGATCGACCGCGACTTCGTTGGTGTAGCCCAGCCCGTCGGCGACGACCGCCGCGCCGCGCGCATCGACACGGACGATGAAACCGTCGTTGCAACCTCGGCGGTAGCCCAGCGCGCGCGGCTTCAGGCGCGTGCTCACGGTGACCCAGAAGCGGCCGCAGCTGTCTTCGCAGACGAAGTTGGTCGGCGGCAGGTCCTGGCCGGCTACACGCAGCAGCCAGGGCTCGACGCTGCCGTCCCGCTGCAGGCGGTAGACGCCGCCGTCGTCGGCACCCAGCTGAGTCAGCAAGAAGCTGCCGTCGCGCAGCAGCGCGATGCCGTTCGGCTTCAGCACCAGTCCGTCCGGCCCCGGGCCGGCGTAAAGCGCCTGGCTGCCGTCGGGGCGCAGGTGCGTGACGCCACCGCGGAAGTCGGCGCAGTAGAGGTCGCCGGTGGCGGTGGCCAGCACGCATTCGGGGCGCACCAGGTCGGCGCCAATGAATGCGATGTCCGCGAGCCGCAAAGGCGGCTGGGGTGTTCCGGTGGCCGGCAACGCCAGCGCCGCGATCGTGTTCATTAGCGTATACGTTAACGGATGCCGTCAGGGGGGTCATTGGTGCGAACCCGCGGCCCCGAAACGCCAGCGCGCGCAATGCAGTTCCCGGACGCCGATCCCGAAAGGGTGCAACCCGTGCTGGGATCGAGATTTTTCGGGTGCTCCACAGCGCCAGAGACACGCGATCGGAAGACGTCGCGTGGCGCCTCCCACCCGACCCGGTCGACTATGGCGCTGCCAGCACCCGCGCGCCCAGCGCCTCGGCCACCTCGATCCCGTCCACCCCGGCCGACATGATGCCGCCGGCGTAACCCGCGCCTTCGCCCGCCGGGTACAGCCCGCGCACGTTGAGGCTCTGGAAGTCCTTGCCGCGCGTGATGCGCAGCGGCGACGAGGTGCGTGTCTCGACGCCGGTGAGGACGGCGTCGGGCAGAGCGAAGCCCTTGATCTGGCGTTCGAAGGCGGGCAGCGCTTGGCGGATGGCGTCGAGCGCGTAGCCGGGCAGACTGGGCCGTTGCGGGTCGGCCAGGTCGGTGAGCAACACACCAGGCTTGTACGAAGGCATCACGCTGCCGAAGGCGGTCGAGCGCTGGCCCTTGACGAAGTCGCCCAGCAACTGGCCCGGTGCCTGGTAGCCGCCGCCGCCGAGCTCGTAGGCGCGGCTTTCCCAGACACGCTGGAAGGCCATGCCGTCGAGCGGGCTCACCGCGCCGGTGGTCTGGCCGCCCTGGCGGTAATCCTGCGGCGCGATGCCCACGACGATGCCGGCGTTGGCGTTGCGCTCGTTGCGGGAGTACTGGCTCATGCCGTTGGTGACCACCCGTTCGGGCTCCGAGGTGGCCGCCACCACGGTGCCGCCCGGGCACATGCAGAAGCTGTAGACCGAGCGCCCGTTCTTTGCGTGGTGCACCAGCTTGTAGTCGGCGGCGCCAAGTATCGGATTGCCGGCGTTGGGGCCGAAACGCGCGCGGTCGATCAGCCCTTGCGGGTGCTCGACGCGAAAGCCGATCGAAAACGGCTTCGCTTCCATGTACACGCCGCGTTCGTGCAGCATCGTGAAGGTGTCGCGCGCGCTGTGGCCGAGGGCCAGTACCACGTGCTCGGCCGCCAGTTGCTCGCCCGATGCCAGCGTCAGTCCGCGGACCGCGCCGTCTTCGACAGCCAAGTCCACCACCCGCCGCCCGAAACGGACTTCACCGCCCAGCGCCACGATCTCGGCCCGCATCTTCTCGATCATGCTGACGAGGCGGAAGGTGCCGATGTGCGGCTTGCTGACGAACAGGATCTCCTCCGGCGCACCGGCCTTGACGAACTCGGTCAGCACCTTGCGTGTCAGGTGGCGCGGATCGCTGATCTGGCTCCAGAGCTTGCCATCGCTGAAGGTGCCGGCGCCGCCTTCGCCGAACTGCACGTTCGATTCCGGGTCGAGCACCCCCTGGCGCCACAGGCCCCAGGTGTCCTTCGTGCGCTCGCGCACCTCCTTGCCGCGTTCGAGCACGATCGGCGCCAGGCCCATCTGCGCGAGCACCAACGCTGCAAAGAGCCCGCAGGGCCCGAAACCGACGACGACCGGGCGCGGCCGACCCGAGGCCGCGTAATCGGCCGGCGCATGGCCGATCAAGCGGTATCGCGTGTCGGGCGACGGGCGGATCTGGGGGTCGCTGGCCAGCCGATCGGCGAGCACGGCTTCATCCGCCACTTCGCAGTCGACGGTGTAGGTCAGGACCACCGCGGCCTTCTTGCGTGCGTCGTAGGCGCGCCTGAAGACCTTGAAGTCGAGCAACTGCGTGTCGGCGATGGCCAGGCGTGCCACGATCGCCGAGCGCAGGTCGCCCTCGGCGTGGCCCAGCGGCAGACGCAGTTCGGTGATGCGAAGCATCGGCGCCGCGGGCCCTTGTCAGCGGGGGCCGCGAGCGGTCGCGAGCGTGAGGGCTCGGCGGCGCAGCGTCAGCCGCCCTTGCCGGCGCGCTTGCCGGGGTTCTTCTTGCTGCGGGTGTGCGAGCCGCGCTCCAGGCTGACCTTCTGGCCGCGCTGGGTGGTCACCGTGAC
>DATDER010000081.1:0-13156 GCA_036523095.1 Rubrivivax sp. | reverse complement strand
GGCCTCACCACCGAACTTGGCCGCCAGCACCGAGGTGATCGCCGCCGTCAGCGTCGTCTTGCCGTGGTCCACGTGACCAATCGTCCCCACGTTCACGTGCGGCTTGGTCCGTTCAAATTTGCCTTTTGCCATTTAGTTCTCCAACAGGACGGCGGGGTTGCTCTTGGTGCCCATGGCGCGGATCGAACGCGCGACCTCCCCCTTACCAAGGGGGTGCTCTACCACTGAGCCACATGGGCATCGACACGGGCCTGGGCACACCCTGAAGTGCACAGGCCGGTGGCGACTGTTGCGCCAGACTTTGAACTGCCTTGCCTGGAGCGGGAAGCGGGAATCGAACCCGCGTCATTAGCTTGGAAGGCTAAGGTTCTGCCACTGAACTACTCCCGCAGGCAGCCACGCATCTAGCGAACATTTCTGGTGGAGGAGGGTGGATTCGAACCACCGTAGGCGTAAGCCAACAGATTTACAGTCTGCCCCCTTTAGCCACTCGGGCACCCCTCCACGGAGAACCCATGACTATATCACGGTCGCAGCATCGCCTTGGTTGCCCATGCGCCACCAATCGACCAGGCCGGCAGTGGCGAGGAAGTGGCTGCCTTCGGCCATGAACCCGCGCTGGAAGTCGTTTGACGGATGGCGCGTGCGAAGAACCGAGGGATTCGACCCGGGCGGCCGGGCCTCGTCGAAGAACGACTGCGCCTTCGAGCCCCAGAGAAGAAAGGTTGGTGGACGATCCAACCTGCACAAAGCAACGACAATATCCGATGTGAGCGCCTGCCAACCACACTCGATGTGGCTCGCGATCCGTCCGATCTCGACCGTTAACGTCGGGTTCAGCAGCAGCACCCCTTGCCGCGCCCAGGCGTCGAGTACCCAGGGCAGCGGTGGCGCAAAACCCGGCCGGTCGGCCGCCAGCAGCGCGAAGATCCGGCGCAGCGAAGCAGGCTTTCCCCTCGCGGCCGAGAAGGCCAGGCCGTCGGCATGCCCCTCGGTGGGATAGGGATCCTGCCCGAAAACCACCACCTTCACGGCGGCAGGCGGCACCAAGCGCAACGCGCGAAAGGGGTCCGGCGGGCCGATCGGCCGGCTGCCCGAGACCTGTCGAATGTGCGCGATGACCGCGGCGCGGCGCTCGGGCGTCCAACCTGGCAGCAGAGTAGTCCAGGCCGGCGGCAGCGAGTCGAAAGCGGCCTCCAGGTCGTCGGCCGTCACGCGAACAGGGCCGCAAGCGCGACGCCCGGGTCTTCGGCCCGCATGAAGGCCTCTCCGACCAGGAAGGCGTGGACACCGGCCGCACGCATGCGCAGCACGTCAGCGCGGCCCACAATCCCGGACTCGGTGATGAGCAGGCGGTCCACCGGCACGCGCGCCTGCAGGCCGAGCGTGGTGTCGAGGGTGACCTCGAAACTGCGCAGGTTGCGGTTGTTGATGCCCAGCAGAGGGGTTTTCAACGCCAGGGCACGATCGAGCTCGGCGCCGTCGTGCACCTCAACCAGTACGTCCATGCCGAGCGCGAGCGCGCAGGCCTCCAGATTCGACATTAGTGCATCGCTCAGGCAGGCGGCGATGAGCAGGACGCAATCGGCCCCCATCGCCCGCGCTTCGAAGACCTGGTACTCGTCGACCATGAAGTCCTTGCGCAGGACCGGCAAGGCACAGGCTGCACGCGCCTGTTCGAGGAACGCGGTGCTGCCCTGAAAAAACTGCACATCAGTAAGCACGCTCAGGCAGGCGGCGCCGTGGCGCCCGTAGCTGGCGGCGATCTCTGCCGGAACAAACGCCTCGCGCAGAACACCCTTGCTCGGGCTGGCCTTCTTGATCTCGGCGATGACGGCGGGCCGACCGATACCGATCGCCGTGCGCAGTGCCGCTCCGAAGCTGCGCACATCGCGCCGCGCTTCAGCGTCGGCGCGCATGCTGGCCAGGCTGCGGCGCGCACGCGCAGCGGCGATCTCTTCGTACTTGACCGATACGATGCGCTGCAGAACGTCGCTCATGCGGGCCTGAACTTGTTGGTCACGCCGACAAACTGGCTCAACTTGGCCATCGCGGCGCCGGATGCCACGGCTTCTCGCGCGCGACGGACGCCGTCGGTCACGCTCGACGCCACCCCCGCGCAGTAGACCGCCGCACCGGCGTTCAGCAGGACGATGTCGCGGATGGGGCCATCCTCGTTGGCCAGGGCGCGCTGGATACACTGAACCGACTCTTCCTTGTTCGCCACCTTGAGCACCCGCGAGTCGTAGACCGGCAGGCCGAAGTCACTCGGGTGCACGACGTACTCCTTGACCTCGCCGCCCTTGAGTTCGCCCACGAGCGTCTCGCCCGAGAGCGAGATCTCGTCCATGCCGTTCTGGCCGTACACGACCATCACGTGCTCGCTGGCCAGGCGCTGCAGCACGCGCACCTGGATGCCCACCAGATCGGGGTGAAACACGCCGAGCAGCTGGTTCGGCGCGCCGGCCGGGTTGGTGAGCGGGCCCAGAATGTTGAAGAAGGTGCGCACGCCGAGTTCCTTGCGGATCGGCGCGGCGTGTTTCATCGCCGCGTGGTGGTTGGGCGCGAACATGAAACCGATGCCCGTTTCCTGCAGGCATTCGGCCACCTGCGGCGGTGTCAGGCCGATGAAGGCGCCGAGCGCCTCCATCACGTCGGCCGAGCCCGAGGTCGACGACACGCTGCGCCCGGCATGTTTGGCCACGCGTGCGCCGGCGGCGGCAGCGACGAAGGTCGAGGCGGTCGAGATGTTGAAGGTGTGCGAGCTGTCGCCGCCGGTGCCGACGATGTCCACCAGGTGCGTCTTGTCGGGCACGATCACCGGCGTCGCGAACTCGCGCATGACCTGCGCCGCGGCCGCGATCTCGCCGACGCTTTCCTTCTTGACCCGCAGTCCCATCGCAAAGGCCGCAATCATCACTGGCGACATCTCGCCGCTCATGATGCGGCGCATCAGCGCCAGCATCTCATCGTGGAAGATCTCGCGGTGGTCGATGATGCGCGTCAACGCTTCGGTGTTGGTGATGGGCATGCGGGGCTCCTACAGGGTGGCGCGCAGAATCTTGATGGCACGGTCGATGTCGTCGGCACCCACGTCCAGGTGGGTCACCAGGCGCAGGCGGTACAACCCGGTGCACAGGAGGCCGGCGTCACGCAGCCGCGACACCACGCCGGCCGCGCGCGAGGGCTCGAGGTCGACGAAGAGGATGTTGGTCTGCGGCGGTTCGACACATACGCCGGGCAGGCCCTGCAAACCTTCAGCGAGCCTTTTCGCTTGGGCGTGGTCCTGCGCCAGGCGATCGACATGGTGATCGAGGGCGTGCAGCGCCGCGGCCGCGATCGCGCCGGCTTGGCGCATGCCGCCGCCGAGCATCTTGCGGATGCGGTGTGCACGCGCGATCAATTCTTTGGTCCCGATCAGCGCCGAACCCACCGGCGCGCCCAGGCCCTTGCTGAAGCAGACCGAGACACTGTCGAAGGGGCGCGCGATGTCCTGCGGCGCGACCCCCGAGGCGACGGCAGCGTTGAAGAGCCGCGCGCCGTCGAGATGGGTCGCCAGCCCTCGCGACCGCGCGAGCGCGGTCGCGGTCGCAACGTAGTCGGCCGGCAGCACCTTGCCGCCCCAGGTGTTCTCCAGCGCGAGCAGGCGCGTGCGCGCAAAGTGGGCGTCGTCGGGCTTGATCTGGGCTTCGATGTCGGCCAGCGAAATCGATCCGTCGGCCTGTTGCGCCACCGGCTGCGGTTGGATGCTGCCCAGCACCGCGGCCCCACCGCCTTCCCAGCGGTAGGCGTGCGCCATCTGGCCGACGATGTACTCGTCACCACGCTCGCAATGCGCCATCAGCGCGCACAGGTTGCTCTGGGTGCCGGTGGGAACGAACAATGCCGCCTCCTTGCCCAGCATCGACGCGATGCGCGCTTGCAGCGCATTGACGCTCGGGTCGTCGCCAAAGACGTCGTCGCCGACCTCGGCCGCGGCCATTGCGGCGCGCATGGCCGGGGTTGGTCTGGTGACGGTGTCGCTGCGCAGGTCGATCATGGTCTCGAGTCCAGAAAGTTCTTCAGCATCGCGTGCCCATGTTCGCTGAGGATCGATTCGGGATGGAACTGCACTCCTTCCAGCGGCGTGGCGCCGCCGGCCAGATCACGGTGTCGAACCCCCATGATCTCGCCATCGTCGGAGGTCGAGGTCACCTCCAGCACAGCGGGCAGCGTCGCACGCTCGATCGCCAGCGAGTGGTAGCGGATGACGCTGAACTGCGCCGGCAGCCCGGCGTACACACCGCGCCCGTCGGCGCTGATCGTGCTGGCCTTGCCGTGCATCTGCACCTGCGCGCGCACGACACGCCCGCCGAGCGCCTCGCCGATGGCCTGGTGCCCCAGGCACACGCCCAGGATCGGCAGCTTGCCGCTGAAGTGGCGGATCGCCTCGACGCAGATGCCCGCCTCCTTCGGCGAGCAGGGGCCCGGCGACAGCACCAGGCGCGCGGGCCGCAGCTCGGCGATGCCCTCGAGCGTGATCTCGTCGTTGCGGAAGACACGCACGTCCTCGCCCAGTTCGCCGAAATACTGCACCAGGTTGAAGGTGAAGCTGTCGTAGTTGTCGATCATCAGCAGCATGGTCAGAACCCCTCTTCGACGAGTTCAGCCGCGCGGATCAGCGCCCGTGCCTTCGCTTCCGTTTCCTTCCACTCCAGCTCGGCCACCGAGTCCGCGACGATCCCGGCCGCCGCCTGCACATACAAGGTGCCGTCCTTGACGATGCCGGTGCGGATAGCGATGGCCACGTCCATGTCGCCGGCAAAGCTCAGGTAGCCACAAGCGCCGCCGTAGATGCCGCGCTTGACGGGTTCCAGCTCGTCGATGATTTCCATCGCACGGATCTTGGGCGCGCCGGTCAATGTGCCGGCGGGGAAGGTGGCGCGCAGCACGTCCAGGCTTGTCATGCCGTCCTTGAGCAGGCCCTCGACGTTGCTGACCAGGTGCATCACGTGCGAGTAGCGCTCGACGACAAAGGGCTCGGTCACCTTCACGGTGCCGGTCTTGGCGATGCGGCCGATGTCGTTGCGCGCGAGGTCGATCAGCATCAGGTGCTCGGCACGTTCCTTCGGATCTGCCGACAGTTCGGTTTCGAGCGCCTTGTCGAACTCCGGTGTGGCGCCGCGCGGCCGGGTGCCGGCGAGCGGCCGGATCGTGACCTTGTCGCCTTCGGGGGTGTGCTCCTGGCGCACCAGGATCTCGGGCGAGGCGCCCACGATCTGGAACTCGCCCATGTCGTAGAAGTACATGTAGGGGCTCGGGTTCAGCGAGCGCAGCGCGCGGTAGAGCGAGAGCGGGCTTTCGGTGTAGCGCTTCTTCAGTCGCTGGCCGACCTGCACCTGCATCATGTCGCCGGCGGCAATGTATTCCTTGGCCACCGCCACGGCAGCGATGTAGTCGGCTTTGGAGAATTCGCGCTCGACCGCGTACGAGGGGCCGCGTTTGACCGGCGGCGCCGTGACGCTGTACTTGAGCTTGTCGCCGAGTTCGCCCAGGCGGCGCTTGCCGTTGAAGTAGGACTCGGGCTGCGCCGGGTCGGCGTAGACGATCAGGTAGAGCCGGCCCGACAGGTTGTCGATCACCGCCAGCTCCTCGGTCTGCAGGAGCAGGATGTCGGGGGTGTCGATGCCGCCGCTCTTCCAGGTCTTGGCCAGCTTGGGCTCGATGTAGCGTACCGCGTCGTAGCCGAAGTAACCCGCCAGGCCGCCGCAGAATCGCGGCAGGCCCGGGCGCAGCGCGACCTTGAAGCGCCGCTGGTAAGTGGCAATGAAATCGAGCGGGTTGCCCTCGATCGACTCGACCACTTGGCCGTTGACCATCACCTCGGTGACAAAACCGCTCGCGCGCAACAGCGTCTTGGCCGGCAGGCCGATGAAGGAGTAACGACCGAAGCGCTCACCGCCGACCACCGACTCGAGCAGGAAGCTGTGTTTCTGCCCCCCCGCGAGCTTGAGGTAGAGCGAGAGCGGGGTTTCGAGGTCGGCGAAGGCCTCGGCGATGAGCGGGATGCGGTTGTAGCCTTGGGCGGCAAGGCTCTTGAATTCAAGTTCAGTGATCACGTCTTGGCCCTTCGCTGCAGGCCCGGCATCGCGCTTGGCGGCGGGTACTGCGTGTCGGCAGATTCGCGGGCGGCTGGGTTCCAGCGCACGCCGCGTGGCGGCAGGTCAGGCGTTCGAGACGCCGGATTGCGATCGACGCCAGGGCCAGGCTCCCTGGCCAGGGCGGCCGAAGGGCAGGTTGTGACGGTGGGAGTCCGCGCTCATGCCTACCAGTTTAGCAGTTGCCCTGCCCGCTGCGGCTTCGCTTCAGCAGGGCATGGCGCACGCGATCGTGCCGGTTTGAGCAAGCGCAAGCGCGGCCTGGAGTGACCTTGTTTCAGGCCGTGTCGGTCGCTTGTCACGCTGGTCGAACAGGCGCACACTGGGTCGCGCAGGCCACGTCTCGGGCTTGCGCACCTGCGGGGGCCTTCGCCCCCAACTCCCCTTGAACCGTTCCGAAAGGAGTCCTGATGAACCTGACGATCAGCGGACATCACCTTGAAGTCACTCCGGCGCTGCGAGAGTACGTACTAACAAAGCTAGACCGGGTGACACGCCACTTTGACCAGGTAGTTGACGTTAACGTGTTGTTGACCGTGGAGAAATTGAAGGAAAAGGAACGCAGGCAGAAGTGTGAGGTGACGCTGCATGTCAAGGGGAGGGACATCTTCGTAGAACAGTCGCACGAGGACCTGTACGCCGCGATCGACCAATTGATGGACAAGCTCGACCGCCAGGTCGTTCGCCACAAGGACCGCCTGCAGGACCATCATCACGCCAGCGCAAAGAGAGCGGACGTGAGCGTGCCTTGAAACCCTTTTGACCATTCGGACGGCTCCATCGGGAGCCGTTTTAGTTGGTGCTTCAGGGAGTGTTGCCGCAATGCAGCATTGCTGCGGCAATCCGCGCATTCAGGGGGCTGCAGAGAACCGGCCGGTTCCTATAATGAAATGCTCAGTCACAGCTCCCGCGCAGGCAAAGGCCCAAGAGCCACCGTCGCCGGGACAGTCCGCCATGAACCGTCTCGCCGCCATCCTGCCTGCCAGCAATGTGCTGGTGAACGTGGACTCGTCCAGCAAGAAGCGTGTCTTCGAGCAAGCCGGGTTACTGTTCGAGAACCAGCATTCGATCGCACGCGGCATCGTCACCGACAACCTGTTTGCACGTGAGCGGCTCGGCTCGACCGGCCTGGGTCATGGTGTGGCGATCCCGCACGGCCGGATCAAGGGGCTGAAGAACCCGCTCGCGGCAGTGCTGCGCCTTCAGCAGCCGATCCCCTTTGACGCCCCCGACGACGAATCGGTGGGTTTGCTGATCTTCCTGCTCGTGCCCGAAGCGGCGACGCAGCGCCACCTCGAAATCCTCTCCGAGATCGCAGAGATGCTCTCGGACCGGGCCCTGCGCGATAGCCTCAAGACCGAGAGCGACGCCGCCGCGGTGCACAAGCTCATCTCCGACTGGCAGCCGCTGAAGTCAGTGGCCTGATGTCGGCCCCAAGACCGTTCGCGCCGCCCCCCGAGGGACGCGGCCGGCCTTGGGGCGGCCCTGCAGCCGGTCTGCGCCGATGAAACCGACCTCGATCAGCGCCGAGGCGCTGTTCGAAGCCCACCGCGAAGCGCTGCGCTGGGAATGGGTCGCTGGCCATGCGCACCCGGAGCGGCGCTTCGACGAAGCCGCGGTGAGAGACGCGCGCTCGGCGGCCGATCTGGTCGGCTACCTGAATTACATCCATCCGTACCGCGTGCAGATCGTCGGCCGGCGCGAAGTGGCCTACCTGCTCGCCTCGGCGCCCGAGGACATGGAGCGCCGCATTTCGCGCATCGTTACGCTCGAGCCGCCGGTCCTGATCGTGGCCGACGACCAGGTGCCGCCGGACCGGCTGGTCGCGATGTGCGACCGCGCCGACATCCCCCTGTTCGTCACACGCGAGTCGGCCGGCCACGTGATCGACGTCGTGCGTGCCTACATCGGCCAGCTCTTTGCCGAGCGCACCACACGCCACGGCGTGTTCATGGACATCCTCGGCCTGGGCGTGCTGCTCACCGGCGAATCGGGTCTGGGCAAGAGCGAACTCGGTCTTGAACTGGTATCGCGTGGCCACGGCCTCGTCGCCGACGACGCGGTGGATCTGTTCCGCGTGTCGCAGACCGCGCTCGACGGCCGCTGCCCCGAACTGCTGATGAACCTGCTCGAAGTGCGCGGCATCGGGCTGCTCGACATCAAGGCGATCTTCGGCGAGACCGCGGTGCGACGCAAGATGCGCCTCAAACTCATCGTCCACCTGGTGCGCAAGGAGACAATGGATCGCGAGTTCGAGCGCCTTCCCTACGAGCCGCTGTACGAAGAGATCCTCGGCATCCCGGTGCGCAAGGTCGTGATCGCGGTCGACGCGGGGCGCAACCTGGCGGTGCTGGTCGAAGCGGCGGTCCGCAACACCGTGCTGCAGCTGCGCGGAATCGACACCTACCGCGAGTTTGTCGAGCGCCACCAGCGCGCGCTGGAGCGGCCGCAGTCGGAGTAAATCGCGTCGGCGGGCGCAGGGCTCCAGTGCCTAGCGCTGCCGGTGTTCGCAGTTCGGCTTGGTGCAAGTCGCATAGAGCGACAGTGAGTGTTCCTGCAACTCGAAGCCGCGCGTCATTGCCACGTTGCGCTGGCGCTGCTCGATCTCGGCGTCGAAGAACTCCTCGACCCGCCCGCAGGTCAGGCACACCAGGTGGTCGTGGTGCTGGCCCTGGTTCAATTCGAACACCGCCTTGCCGGACTCGAAATTGCTGCGCGTGAGCAGTCCCGCCTGCTCGAACTGCATCAGCACCCGGTACACCGTGGCCAGCCCGATCTCGGAGCCATCGCCGATCAGCGCCTTGTAGACATCCTCGGCCGTCATGTGGCGGCGTTGCGCCTGTTCGAAGACTTCCAGGATCTTCAGGCGCGGCAGCGTGGCCTTCAGGCCGCTGCTCTTGAGTTCGTCAGAACGGTTCATCGCAGGTCTCCCGAGTGCGGGCTCGCGGGCAGGCGCCCGCTAGAATGAATGGATGATATCGAGCCCCGAATCGCCGCTGCGCCTGGCCGCGCTGGCCTGTGCCGTGACGGCTTTTGTCGCCCTGGCCAGCGGTTGTGCTGCGGCGCGCGAGCGGTCGACCGACAGCTTCTTCGGCCTCATCACGCCCTACCGCATCGACATCGTTCAAGGCAACGCGATCACGAGCGAGCAGGTCGCGCTCGTGAAGCCCGGCATGACCCGGTCCCAGGTGCGAGACATCCTCGGCTCGCCGATGCTCACCGACCTCTTCCACGCCAACCGCTGGGACTACATCTTCTCGATCCGGCGCCAGGGCACCGAGCCGCAGCGGCGCAGCGTGGTGGCGCACTTCGAAGGTGACCGCCTGGTGCGACTGGACGCGCCCGAGTCGCTTCCTTCCGAGAACGAGTTCGTGGCCGCGATCGTCCCGGTCCAGCGCTCGGGCGCGCAGCGCCCGCTCGAACTGACGGAAGAGCAGCGCAAGGCACTGCCCGTGCCGGTGAAGAAGGACCTGCCGCCGCCCGAGGTCACGGGAGCGGTGCGCGCCTACCCGCCGCTGGAGACCCGGTGACGCAGGCCGGCACGGCCGCCGCGCTAGTGGCCGGCGCAGCGCCATGCTGAAAGTCGCCGTTGCAGGCGCCTCGGGTCGGATGGGCCACATGCTGGTCGAGGCCGTTCTCGCGTCCGACGACCTGGCCCTGGGCGGCGCGCTCGACCTCGCCGGCAGCGCTTCGCTGGGCCAGGACGCTGCCGCTTTCCTGGGCCGCACGAGCGGGGTCATCATCGGCGCCGACCTCGACGCCGGCCTCGAGCAAGCCGACGTGCTGATCGACTTCACGCGCCCCGAGGGCACACTGGCTCACCTGGCTGCATGCCGCCGGCACGGCGTCAAGGCGGTGATCGGCACGACCGGCTTCAGCGAGGCGCAGAAAGCGCAGATCGCGGACCACGCCGAACACATCGCGATCGTGATGGCGCCAAACATGAGTGTGGGCGTCAACGTGGTGTTGAAGCTGCTCGACGTCGCCGCGCGCGCGCTCGACCAGGGCTACGACATCGAAGTCATCGAAGCCCACCACCGGCACAAGGTCGACGCCCCCAGCGGCACCGCACTGAAGATGGGCGAGGTGCTGGCGCATGCACTCGGGCGCGACTTGGCGCAATGCGCCGTCTACGCACGCGAAGGCGTCACCGGCGAGCGCGACCCCTCGACGATCGGTTTCTCGGCGATCCGCGGTGGCGACATCGTGGGCGACCATACCGTGCTCTTCGCCGGCACTGGAGAGCGGATCGAGATCTCGCACAAGAGCTCGAGCCGCGCCGGTTACGCCCAGGGCAGCCTGCGTGCGGCGCGTTTCCTGGCCACGCGAAGCAGCGGCCTCTACGGCATGGACGACGTGCTCGGCATGCACGCGCCGCGCTAACGCAGCGATGGGCAGCCTCGGACAGTTCCTCGAACAAAGCGACGGTATCGGCCGCGCGGTCGCGGTCCTGCTGCTGCTGATGTCGATCTCGGCCTGGGTCCTCATCGTCTGGAAGGCGCTCGTGCTGCGGCGCGCGCGGCGCGACATCGACCGCGCGATCCCGGCGTTCTGGGACGCGGCGAGCCTGGACGCCGGCCATGCGCGCCTGGCCGCGCTCGACCGCGAGCGCGTGCTCGTGCCCCTGGTCGAGGCCCTGATGCAGCAGCCCGCGGCGGGCACGCTCGAGACCGCGGCGCACCTCGACAGCCAGCTCACGCGCCGCCTTCGGGATGCGCTGCACCGCGGCCTGGCGCACCTGCAGTTCGGCCAGGTGCTGCTGGCGTCGATCGGCAGCACGGCGCCTTTTGTCGGCCTCTTCGGCACCGTCTGGGGCATCTACCACGCCCTCGTCGCGATCAGCGCGGCCGGCAACATCGCGATCGACAAAGTCTCGGGCCCGGTCGGCGAGGCCCTCGTCATGACCGCGGCGGGCCTGGCGGTGGCGATCCCCGCCGTGCTGGCCTACAACCTCTTCGGCAAATGGGTCGCGGCGAGCGAGGCCGAACTCGAAGGCTTCGCCCACGACCTGCGCGAGATGAAACTCGACGCCGCGGCGGCGACGCCGCGGCGTTCCCACGCCGGCAACTGAGGTCTGCGCCAACGATGGCTTTCGGTCGCCTCGAACGCCGCGCCGGCGCCGCGCCGATGAGCGACATCAACATGACGCCGCTGATCGACGTGATGCTGGTGCTGCTGGTGATCTTCATCATCACCGCGCCGCTCATGACCTCGAGCCTGAAACTCGACCTGCCGAAGGCCGTCGGTGCCACGCCCGGTAGCGCGCCGCAGCAGATCGCGCTCGCGATCGATGCCGAGGGCCGCCTCTTTGTCGGCGACGAGGTGCTGCCGAGCGATCAGGTCGCCGTGCGCGTGAAACAGGCAGCGCAACGCAACCCCGCGACCGAGGTGCTGCTGCGCGCCGACAGCCGGGTGCCTTACGGCCGCGTGGCCGAGCTGATCGGCCTGGTGCAGGACGCCGGGCTGAGCCGCATCGGCTTCGTCACCGAGACCCCGCCGCCGAAGTAGCGGCTCCTACAATTGGCGGATGAACGAGAAATACGTGCCCGCCGAAGTCGAAGCCGCCGCCCAAGGCGACTGGACGGCACGCGACGTCTACCGCGTGACCGAGGACCCGGGCCGACCCAAGTTCTACGCCTGCTCGATGCTGCCCTACCCCAGCGGCAAGCTGCACATGGGCCACGTGCGTAACTACACCATCAACGACATGCTGACGCGTCATCTGCGGATGAAGGGCTTCAACGTGCTGATGCCGATGGGCTGGGACGCCTTCGGCCTGCCGGCCGAAAACGCGGCGATGAAGAACAAGATCCCGCCCGCGAAGTGGACCTACGACAACATCGCCCAGATGAAGGCGCAGATGCAGGCGATGGGGCTGGCGATCGACTGGAGCCGCGAAGTCGCGACCTGCTCGCCCACCTATTACAAGTGGAACCAGTGGCTGTTCCTGAAGATGCTCGAAGCGGGCATCGCGGAGCGCCGCACCCAGGTCGTGAACTGGGACCCGGTCGATCAAACCGTGCTCGCCAACGAGCAGGTCATCGACGGTCGCGGCTGGCGCAGCGGCGCGCCGATCGAAAAGCGCGAGATCCCGGGTTATTACCTGAAGATCACCCAGTACGCCGACGAGTTGCTCGAGCAGGTGCAGCACCAGCTGCCCGGCTGGCCCGAGCGTGTCAAGCTGATGCAGGAAAACTGGATCGGACGCAGTGAAGGCGTGCGTTTTGCGTTCACGCACAGGATCGCTGGCGCCGACGGCGTGCTGTTGCAAGGCGGTCGCCTGCATGTCTTCACGACCCGCGCCGACACGATCATGGGCGTGACCTTCTGCGCTGTCGCGCCCGAACACCCGCTCGCGTTACACGCGGCCAGGTCGGATCCCGCGGTGGCCGCCTTCATCGCCGAATGCAAGGCCGGCGGCACGACCGAAGCCGAGATCGCGACGCAGGAGAAGCGCGGCGTCAAGACGGCCCTTGTGGTCCAGCACCCGCTCACCGGCTTCGACATCGAGGTCTGGGTCGGCAACTACGTGCTCATCGGCTACGGCGACGGCGCCGTGATGGGCGTGCCGGGGCACGACGAACGCGATTTCGCCTTCGCGTTGAAGTACAAGATCCCGATCCTGCAGGTGATCCACGTCGACGACGAGCCACACTACGACTACCACCGCTGGCACGACTGGTACGCCGACAAGGCCCGCGGCGTCGTCATCAACTCGGGCAACTACAGCGGCCTCAGCAGCATGGACGCGGTCGCCGAGATCACGAAGGATCTGAAGGCGAAGGGGCTCGGCGACACCAAGGTGACCTGGCGCCTGCGCGACTGGGGCGTGAGCCGGCAGCGCTACTGGGGCACGCCGATCCCGATCATCCACTGCCCGGAGCACGGCGCGGTGCCGGTGCCCGAGGCCGACCTGCCCGTCGTGCTGCCGGAAGACTGCACCCCCGACGGCAGCAGCAGCCCGCTGCTCACCCACGCAGCCTTCCACGCCGGGGTGAAGTGCCCCGTCTGCGGGCAGG
>DATDER010000080.1:0-9811 GCA_036523095.1 Rubrivivax sp. | reverse complement strand
TGGTGATCACGGCCGACAACGAAGCCGCGCTGCGTGCTGCATTGAGCAAGGCGCTGGAGATCGGCAAGGGCGTGCTGCACCTGCTGCAGCCGCTCGACGGCCTGGCCGAAGCGATGGACGCCGGGCAGTCGACCGTGGGCTTCGGTGCTGTGAAGGTGTTTTCGACCAAACGCGCCTGTCCCGTCTGCGGCACCAGCTACCCCGAGCTGGATCCGCGCATGTTCAGCTACAACAGCAAACATGGCTGGTGCACGACCTGCGTCGGCACCGGGCTGAAGCTCACGCGAGAGCAGCGCAAGGCCTACGACGATTCGGTGCGCGACGACGACAACAAGGGCCGCGAGCTGAGCTTCCCGTCCGAAGAGGCCGAAGTCGAAGGGGTCGAGGACGTGGCCTGCCCCGACTGTCACGGCACGCGCCTGAACCCGACTTCGCGCGCGATCACTTTCGACACGCGTGCCATCAGCAGCGTGGCGCAGATGTCGGTGCAGGACGCACGGCGCTGGGTCGAGGCGCTGGCCCTGGTCGGGCGTGAAGCGGGCATCGCACGCGACGTCGTGAGCGAGATCAGGAGCCGGCTCGAATTTCTCGAAGAAGTCGGCCTGGGTTACCTGACGCTCGACCGCGCCGCGCCGACGCTCAGCGGCGGTGAAGCGCAGCGCATCCGCCTCGCGGCGCAGCTCGGCAGCAACCTGCAGGGCGTCTGTTACGTGCTCGACGAGCCGACGATCGGCCTCCATCCGCGCGACAACGCCATCCTGCTCAAGGCGCTGCAGAACCTGAGCGACAAGGGCAACACGCTGGTGGTGGTGGAACACGACGAAGACACGATCCGACGCGCCGAACACATCATCGACATCGGCCCCAGTGCGGGCAAGCGCGGCGGCCGGCTGGTGGCGCAGGGCAGCGTGGCCGACCTGTCGGCGCAGAGCGCGTCGGTCACCGGCCGGCTGCTCGCGTTTCCGTTGAAGCACCCAATCGCGGTGCGTCGCGCGCCGGTGGCCGACGCGCCGGCGCTGCTGCTGAAAGGTGCCTCGCTGCACAACCTGCAGGGCATCGACCTGAGCGTGCCGTTGCAGCGGCTCGTCGCGGTGACCGGTGTGTCGGGTTCGGGCAAGAGCACGCTCGCGCGCGACGTGCTGCTGGCCAACGTGCAGGCCGCGGTGGCGCAACGCTCGACCAAGGCCGGACGCGACGCGCAGGCGGCGGGCAAGTTGCCGCCGTTGATCGGCTGCACGCACCTGAGCGGCTTCGAGACGCTGGACCGTGTGCTCGAAGTCGACCAGACACCGATCGGCAAGACGCCGCGGTCCTGCCCCGCCACCTACATCGGTTTCTGGGACACGATCCGCAAGCTCTTCACCGAGACGCTCGAAGCCAGGGCGCGTGGTTACGCTGCAGCACGCTTCAGCTTCAACACCGGCCACGGCCGTTGCCCGTCGTGTGAAGGCCAGGGGATGCGCACGATCGAGATGAGCTTCCTGCCCGACGTCAAGGTGCCGTGCGACGTCTGCCACGGCCAGCGCTTCAACGCCGAGACGCTGGCCGTGAGCTGGCGCGGCAAGAGCATCGGCGACGTGCTGCAGATGGAGGTCGACGAAGCCGTGGGTTTCTTCGCGTCGATGCCGTCGATCGCGCACCCGCTGCAGTTGCTGCGCGACGTGGGCCTGGGTTACCTGACGCTGGGCCAGCCCTCACCCACGCTGAGTGGCGGGGAAGCGCAGCGCATCAAGCTCGTCACCGAGCTGAGCAAGGTGCGCGACGACGTCACGCGGCGCGGCAACAAGGCGCAGCACACGCTCTACGTGCTCGACGAGCCCACCGTCGGCCTGCACATGGCCGATGTGGAAAAGCTGATCCGTGTGCTGCACCGGCTGGTCAGCGGCGGCCACAGCGTGGTCGTGATCGAACACGACCTGGACGTGATCGCCGAGGCCGACTGGGTGATCGACCTCGGGCCCGAAGGCGGCTCGGCGGGCGGGCGCGTGGTGATGGCGGGTGCGCCCGAAGCGGTGGTGCGTGCCGGAACGCACACGGGCGTGGCGCTGGCCCCGGTGCTGGCGCGCTGAGGCGCAGGCCTCAGGCGTCGGATTGGCCTTCGGCCGCGATCAGCGCCAGTGCGCGTGTCGCCAGGCCCAGCGCGTCGTCGTGGTCGCCGCAGCGGTTCAGGGTGTCGCTGACGCGCAGCAGCACGGTGACCTCCCAGTGTGGATCGGCCACGCCGCTGGCCATGCGCGACGCTTCGAAGGCGCGGTCGCGCGCGCGCTCGCGTGCGGTGTGCGCGCTGCGCGGTTCTTCATCGGTAAGTTCGTCGGCAAGTTCGCAGGCCGTGTCGGCCAGGTCGCACAAGAGTTCGACCTGCAGATCGACCGACGCGCTGGCGCGCGACCAGCGCAGCGCCTGGCCCAGCGCGTCTTCGGCTGCAGAGTGCGCGCGCAGGTCGCGGTAACAGCGCCCCACTTGGGCGAAAGCCGCACTCATCTCGTGCGGGCGCATGTGCCGTTCTGCGGCGTCGAGTGCAGCGGCGGCCCGGCGCAACGCTTCGCGCGCCGGGCCGTCGAGCATGGTCTGGCCCGGGTCGATCCAGCCTTCGGGGCTGCCGGGTTGGCGCACTAACTGCATCGAGGGGCTCCGATCGAGGGTATTGCGCCGCATGCTAGGTTCTCCTTCGTCGATACACGCCCCCGGAACACGGGGGCTCGGCGTTACGCCCCCGAAGCGCGGGAGTGCGGAGTTGGCAATCCGCCCCGCCGCTCGGTGGCCTTACGATCAAGGTAAACCAGCACGCCGCGTGCCAGAAACGGCCGGGACAATTTCCAGACCCCTAATCTGTCGGATCGACCTGTCGGCATTGCGCCTTCAGCCCACTGTTTGCAGGAGTTTCACCCGATGTCCACGCTATCGCCGATCGCTGCCCGCAGCGCCCTTGCAGCCGCGGCTGCCGCCACCCTGTCCCTGCTGTCGGCCGGCGCATCGGCACAGACCGTGCTGACGGCGTCGTCGTGGCTCGCGCCGACCCACACGCTGAGCGAAACCCAGAAGGAGTGGTGCGGCCTGCTCGAGCAGAAGACCGCGGGCAAGCTCAAGTGCAACATCCTGCCGCGCGCGGTGGCGGCGCCGCCGGCCACCTTCGACGCCGTGCGCAACGGCCTCGCCGACCTGTCGTTCACGGTCCACGGCTACACGCCCGGCCGCTTCGTCACGACGCAGATGGCCGAGGTGCCTTTCCTCGGCCAGTCCGCCGAAGCCACTTCGGTCGCGTTCCAGCGCATGTACGCCAAGTACCCGGCGTTTGCCGAAGAGCACAAGGGCGTCAAGGTCATCACCGTGTTCACCCACGGCCCCGGCATCGTCTTCAACACCAAGCGGCCGATCGCCAAGGCGGACGACCTGGGCGGCCTGAAGTGGCGTGTCGGCGGCGGCATGGTCAACGAGATCAGCAAGGCGATGGCCATGAACGTCACGCTCAAGCCAGCGCCCGAAAGTTACGAACTGCTGTCCACGGGGGTGATGGACGGCACGCTGTTCCCGGCCGAGTCGGTGGAAAGCTTCAAGATCGACAAGGTCGTCAAGTACGCCACCGGGTTCCCGGGTGGCCTGTACAACACCAGCTTCGTCTTCATGATGAACCAGGCCAAGTACGACACCTTGCCCGCGGACGTGAAGAAGGCGGTCGAAGAACTGTCGGGCGAGTTCGCCGCCCGCATGCTCGGCAAGGGCTGGGACAAGGTCGACCGTCGTGGCATGGCCTTCATGCAGGCGGCGGGGGTGCAGTTCGCGCAGGCCGACGCGGCCTTCGTCAAGGTGGTCGGCGAAAAGACAGCACCGTTGATCGAAACCTGGGCCAAGGCGGCCGAGGCCAAGGGCTTGAAGGACCCGAAGAAGGTACTCGCCGAGTTCCGCGGCGAAATCGCGAAGCTGCAGTAGGGGCCGGGGTGAGCCGGCCGCCGCGTTGAGAGAGCTGCTGTCCCGACTGTGCGGCCTGCTGGCCGCGCTGGCGCTGTTCGCCATCATGCTGCTCACGCTGTTCGACGTCAGCGGGCGCAAGCTGTTGAGCCAGTCGGTCCCGGGCTCGCTCGAACTGACCGAACTGTTGATGGTGGTGGTGATCTTCGCCGGGCTCCCGCTGGTGTCGCTGAAGGGTGAGCACATCGTCTTCGATTCGCTCGACCCCTGGCTGCCCGGCGGCGTGCGCCGGGTGCAGCAGGCCTTGGTCGACCTGTTCTGCCTCTGTGCGTTGGGCGGCATCGCCTGGCTGATGTGGACCAAAGCCGGCCAGATGGCCGAGTACGGCGACACCACCTCGCAACTCAAGTTGCCGCTCGGCCCCTTTGTCTACCTGATGAGCGTGTTGTGCGGGCTGACGGCGCTGGTGCACGGGCTGCTGGTGTTCCAACCCACGGCGCACCACCACATCGGCGTGGAGTAAATTGACAGCCCCAAGCTCACGTTGTTCGCTGCCCCCGAGGGGCGCTCAGTCGCCTTGGGTCGGCCTGGCGGCAACTGCGCCCGAATGACCGAAGCCCTGATCGGTTTTGCGGCAATTTTTGCGCTCTCGTTGCTGCGCATACCGCTCGCCTTCGCGATGGGGCTGGTCGGCATCGTCGGCCTGGGGTTCATGCGCGGCTGGCCCGCGACCGCGGCGAGCGCGGCTCAGGTGGTCTACGACACCGGCTTTGCCTACACGCTCAGTGTGGTGCCCTTGTTCATCCTGATGGGCAACTTCGTCGCCCGCGCCGGGCTCGCGCACGAGCTGTTCCGCGCCGCGTACGTCTTCATCGGCCACGTGCGCGGCGGGCTCGCCCACGCGACCGTGATCGCCTGCGCCGGCTTCGGCGCGATCTGCGGCTCGTCGATCGCCACCGCGGCGACGATGGCCAAGGTCGCCTACCCACCGATGAAGAAGCTGGGTTATGCCGACTACCTGAGCACCGGCGTCATCGCTGCCGGCGGCACCCTCGGCATCATGATCCCGCCGTCGACGATCCTCATCATCTACGGCATCGTGACCGAGACCCACATCGGCAAGCTGTTCGCCGCCGGCGTGCTGCCGGGGCTGATGTCGGCCGGCCTGCTGATGGCCGGCGTGAGCTGGATCACCTGGCGCGACCCCGGTGCCGGCCCCGCCGGCGAACGATCGACCTGGACGCAGCGCTGGGCCGCGCTGCGCGGCATCTGGGGTGTGGTGCTGCTCGTGGTGGTGGTGCTCGGCGGCATCTACGGCGGCGTCTTCACGGCAACCGAAGGCGCGGGCATCGGCGCCTCGGGCGCCTTCTTCTTTGCGCTCGCACGCCGCACGCTGACATGGAAGGTGCTCTTCGACGTGCTGGTGGAAAGCGCACGCACGACAGCGATGCTGTTCACGATCCTGATCGCGGCGACGATTTTCTCCAGCTTCGTCAACTTCACGACCATGCCCGGCGACCTGAAGGACTGGATCCTGCACCTGGGGCTGTCGCCGCTGATGGTGGTGGGCGCGATGATGCTGGTGTACGTGCTGCTGGGCACGATCATGGAAGAGTTGTCGATGGTGCTGCTGACGATCCCCGTCTTCTTCCCGATCGTCACCGGCCTCGGATTCGATCCGGTCTGGTTCGGCGTGCTGATCGTGCTGGTGGTTCAGATCGGCCTCATCTCGCCGCCCGTGGGCATGAACCTCTTCGTGCTGAACTCGCTGCTGAAGGGCGTTGCGCTGCGCCAGATCTTCCGCGGCGTCTGGTTGTTCGTCGCGATGCTGTGCGGGTCGCTGGTGGTGGTGCTGGAGTTTCAGTCGCTGGCGCTGTGGCTGCCGGGCTTCATGCCGTAGCGGCACGGCGGCGCTGCGCCGCATGCCAGAGCCGCCAGCCGAGCAGCACGCCGACGACCGCGGCGTAGACCGCCACCTCGCCGAAGTTGTTCTTGGCCGAGCGCATCCAGAAGAAGTGCAGGATGGCGAGCAGCGCGGTGGCGTAGACGAGCCGGTGCAGCGCCTGCCAACGCTTGGCGCCGAGCGCCTTGATGGCGCGGTTGAACGAGGTCGCTGCCAGCGGCACCATGCTCAGCAGCGCGGCGGTGCCGACCAGGATGAAGGGGCGCTTCGGGATGTCCTTCAGAATCGCTTCGAGGTCGAAGCCCATGTCCAGCCAGGCGAATGACAGGAAGTGCAAGACGCCGTAGAAGAACGTGAAGAGGCCGATCATGCGGCGCAGCCGTGCGAGCGCGTTCCAGCCCGTCCACTGGCGCAGCGGTGTCACCGCGAGGGTGAGGCACAGAAAACGCAGCGTCCAGTCGCCGGTGCTGCGGATCAGCGCTTCGGCCGGATTGGCGCCGAGCGTGTTGCCGAGGGCGCCCCACACCAGCCAGGCCAGCGGCAGCAGCGCGGCCACGAAGAGCACCGGCTTCGCCGCCGGCGAGAGCAGCAGGAGGTTCACACCCCGCCTGGCCTGTGGGGGCTCAATAGAACTTCTTGAGGTCGAGGCCTGCATACATCTGCCCGACCTGAGCCTCGTAGCCGTTGAACATCAGCGTCGCGCGCTTCTTGGCAAACAGGTCGTCGCCGCCGATGCGGCGTTCGGTGGCCTGGCTCCAGCGCGGGTGATCGACGTTCGGGTTCACGTTCGAATAGAAGCCGTACTCGCTGGCGGCAGCCGCCTCCCAGCTCGTCTTCGGTTGTTGTTCGACGAAGCGGATCTTCACGATCGACTTGCCCGACTTGAAACCGTACTTCCACGGCACCACCAGGCGCAGAGGTGCGCCGTTCTGCTTGGGCAGCACTTCACCGTAGAGGCCGAAGGCGAGCAGTGTCAGCGGGTGCATCGCCTCGTCGATGCGCAGTCCCTCCGTGTAGGGCCAGTCGAGCACCGACGAGCGCAGTCCGGGCATCTGCTCCTTGTCGGCGAGCGTGATGAACTGGACGAACTTGGCGTTGCCGGTCGGCTCGACGCGTTTGATCAGCTCGGCCAGGGACCAGCCTACCCAGGGGATCACCATCGACCAGCCTTCGACGCAGCGCAGGCGGTAGATGCGCTCTTCCATCGGCGCCAGCTTGAGCAGGGTGTCGAGGTCGAAGCTGCCGGGCTTCTTGACCTCGCCTTCGACCGCGACCGTCCACGGCCGCGTCTTCAGCGTGCCCGCGCTGCGCGCGGGGTCGGACTTGTCGGTGCCGAACTCGTAGAAGTTGTTGTAGCTGGTGATGTCCTGGTAGCTCGAGAGCTTTTCCATCGTCGCAGCACCGACCACGGCGCTGCGTGCACCGGGCAGGGCGGGCAATTTGCCCGGGCCTGGGGTCATCGCACGGGCGTCGCGGCCGGCCCACAAGGCCAGCGCGGCGCCGCCCGCGCCCGCGGCCAGACCGCGCAGGAGCGTGCGCCGCTGCTCGTAGACGGCACGTGGTGTGATGTCGGACCCGCGTTGGCGGGCCCATCCGCGGTCAGGGTGGAAATGCATGCGTGGCTCCTTCTCCGCGATTCTGTCGCGCCTGCCGGCCGATCCTTACGTCCTCGCCCCGATGTCCCTGCCGATCGCTCCCCAAAACGAAACGGCCGGTCAGGAGACCGGCCGTTTCATGCGGGCGCTGCAGGCTCAGCGCAGGCCTGCGGCGTAATCGGAAACGGCCTTGATTTCCAGATCGCTCAGCTTGGCCGCGATCGCCATCATCTGGGCGCTGTTGGCCCGCGTGCCGGCGCGGAAGTTCGTCATCTGCAGCGCGGTGTAGTCGCCATGCTGGCCCGCGATGCGCGGGTACTGTGCCGGCATGCCGGCACCGGTGGGGCCGTGGCAGCCCGCGCAGGCGGGCACGCCCTTGCTCGCAATGCCGCCGCGCCAGATGCGCTCGCCGAGGCGGACGGTGCCCTTGCTCTTCGCTGCGCCGGGGCCGGCGGTCTTGCTGGCGTAGAAGGCGGCGACGTGGCGCATGTCGTCGGCGCTCAGCGTCGAGGCCATGCCCTTCATGATCGCGTTGTCGCGCGCGCCGGACTTGAACTCGGTCAACTGCTTGACCAGGTATTCGGGGTGTTGGCCCTGGATGATCGGGTTGGCGGGTGCCCCGCGCGAACCGTCTGCGGTGTGGCAAGCGAGGCAGGCTGGCGCCGCCGCCTGGCCTCGCGCGAGATCGGGTTTGAATTCCGCCTTGGTCTCGGCAGCGAGGGCAGGGGTGGCCAAGAGTGCGGCCAGGAGCAAGGCGGTGAACGACTTCATGTCGGGCGGGGCCGGCGAGGCTTCAGTGGGCGACAACCCTTCGATTTTACAATGGCCCATGACAGCCCCCAATCCCGATCGGCCGCGTGCGGCATCCGCGGCTCCGGCCGACCGTGCCGCGTTGGCCGAGACCGCGGCGCGTCACAAGGCGGCGATGTCCTGGGCGCACACGGCGCGCTTCTTCACCACCGCCGCGCAGCTGGACCAGGTGCCGGCGACCGGCTTGCCCGAGATCGCCTTCGTCGGACGAAGCAACGCTGGCAAGTCGACCGCGATCAACACCTTGGCGCAGCACAAGCGGCTGGCGTTTGCGTCGCGCACGCCGGGGCGTACGCAGCACATCAACCTGTTCGAAGTCGGGCCCAAGGACGCGGCGGACACGCTCTTTGTCGACCTGCCGGGTTACGGCTATGCCAAGGTCGAGCGGGCCGCCAAGCTGCGCTGGCAGGAGGTGATGGCCGACTATCTGGCACAGCGGCCAGGCCTGCGCGGTGTGGTGCTGATGGTCGACTCGCGCCTGGGCTTCACCGAACTCGACCTGCAACTGCTCGACTGGGTCGGGCCGCGTGTGGCCAGCGGCGCCGTGAAGCTGCTGGTCCTGCTGACCAAGGCCGACAAGCTGAACAAACGCGACGCCGGCATCTCGCTCGTGAAAGCGCAGCAGGCGCTGGGTGAAGTCGCGACCGAGGGCTCGGACGTCAGCGTGGCGCTGTTCTCGGCGCTCTCCAAGCAGGGCGTGGCCGACGCGGCGTGCACGCTGCGCGAGTGGGTCCACATCCCGCCGCGGCCTCGCGCGCCCGAATGAAAAAAGGCCCGCAGGCGATGCCTGCGGGCCCTTGGCTGAGCGTCAGCAGCGCTGACGCGAGCGAACTTACATGTCCATGCCGCCCATGCCGCCCATGCCGCCCATGCCACCGGGCATGCCGCCGCCAGCCGATTCTTCCTTCGGCGATTCGGCGACCATGGCTTCGGTCGTGAGCATCAGGCCGGCGACCGAGGCAGCGTTCTGCAGCGCCGTGCGCGTGACCTTGGTCGGGTCCAGGATGCCCATGTCGATCATGTCGCCATAGGTACCGTTGGCGGCGTTGTAGCCGTAGTTGCCCTTGCCGTTCAGGATCGCGTTGACGACCACGCTCGGCTCGTCGCCGGCGTTGGCGACAATCTCGCGCAGCGGCTGCTCGATCGCGCGCAGCACGATCTTGATGCCTGCTTCCTGGTCGTGGTTGTCACCCTTGATGTTGCCGGCCGCCTGGCGGGCACGCAGCAGGGCCACGCCACCACCGGCGACGATGCCTTCTTCGACCGCGGCACGCGTGGCGTGCAGGGCGTCTTCGACACGCGCCTTCTTTTCCTTCATCTCGACTTCGGTCGCAGCGCCGACCTTGATCACCGCAACACCGCCGGCCAGCTTGGCCACGCGCTCCTGCAGCTTTTCACGGTCGTAGTCGCTCGTGGCTTCTTCGATCTGGACGCGGATCTGCTTGACCCGCGCTTCGATGTCGGCGCCGGCGCCGTTGCCGTCGATCAGGGTGGTGTTTTCCTTGCCCACTTCGACGCGCTTGGCCTGGCCCAGGTCGGCCAGCGTGACCTTCTCGAGCGTCAGGCCGACTTCTTCGGCGATGACCTTGCCGCCCGT
>DATDER010000079.1:0-2383 GCA_036523095.1 Rubrivivax sp. | reverse complement strand
GCATTGGCGAGGACACGCTTCAGGTAGACATCCGGGTTGGCAAACCAATCGGTGTTCGGCGAGCCGCCGACAAAGATACCCAATGCCTCGGCCAGTTCGCCGAGGACGCCCAGATCGCCCTTGCCGATGCCGCTCATCGCCTCACAGGCGTCTTCAGGCCTGTCGAGCCACTGAAGCGGTGCCGCGCCATCGGCACGATCTGCAGCCCACGCGGCGTGGCCACCATCTCCACCGGCACGAGCAGGTTGCCGCGCTGGTCCTTGCCGGTGGCGTTGGCCAGGCCTGAGACGAGGCCGAGCACACACTGCCAGGCAAAGGCCACCAGCGCATCGCCCCAGGTGCTGACGATCAGCTCGGGCCCCTGCGGGCGGCGCTGCGCCGCGGCGTACAGGCCGGCCGGGCGCTCGGGCTCGCCACAGGCGAAATGCACACGCACCTCGGCCGCACCGGTCTGGTCGCAGCGCACGAGCAGGGTCATGACGAGGATGCCGGTGCCAAACTGCAGCTTCAGGCCGTCCAGGCTGACCGCGAGCTCGCTCTCGCCTTCCACCCACACGACCTCGGTGCGTGTGGTGGGACGAAAGAAACCGGCGGCGCGGCGTGCGGCCACCGGCAGCAGGCGAGTGGCCTCATCGGCGCTCAGGAAGACGGCCTGGCCCACTTGCCCTTCGGTACGCGCCTTGAGCGCCAGCGCCTCGGGCCGCTGGGCGGCGATGAAGCGTACAAACTCCGGAGCGACGCTATCGGCCACGGTGCGGCACTAACGTTGCTCGGGCCGTGGCAGCAGCAGCCGACGCAGACCCTGGATCGCCGCATCCAGCACGAACCAGGTGGCCAGAAAGCCCAGCATTTCCAGCGAGAAGCTCTTCCACTTGTAGAAGGCCTCGGCGATGAGCCAGGCGGTGGCGAAGGCGGGCAACTGCTCCAGCATCAGACGTTGCCAGGGCAGCAACCGCAACAGGGTGAACATGGGTCGATACCCTCCAATCGTGGAGATCAGCCAGCGAATTTGCGGCACCCAACGCAAAGGCACAGCTCGAAAAGCACTCTAGTCTGCGCGTCGGAGCCGGCATATCCCTAGAGTCGCGACCGATCCTGACCTGCGCCAGTGACCACCTCGAACCGTCTAGGCTGACGAGTGCGCCTGCGGCAACCGCAGGCGCGCCGGGCAGGCTAGAAGTCAAACGCTGGCGTGGCAGTCGACGGGTCGAGCCCCGGCAGTCGCGCAGCGCCTGCTACGCGATCAATCCGCAACGGCCTCGCGCGCCGCCTTGACAGTTTCCGCGACGATCAGCGACTGACGTGCCCCGTCGGCCGGCCCGCAGAGCGACTCGCAGCGCCAGTTTGTCGTGTCCTCGAAGTCGCAGTGCGAGGCACCGTCGATGCGCCGTTCCATGCGCCGGTTCGGCAGCCAGGCGGCAATCCGCCGCGCGCTGCCGGAGACATTGCATGCACTGCTTGGCGCGCGCAGCACCACGGCGGGCACGCGAAGTTTGCGCGCAACGTCCTTCGCTTGCCCGAATGCGTCGACTGGGTCGAGGCCGATCCACAGAGCCAGCCGCGGTACGCGGTCGGTCGCGAGCAGCGCGGCCAGGCCGCCGGCCGACGTCCCGATCAACACCACAGGCAGCGTATCGATCTTGTGCTCAGCCACGATCGTCGCGACCAACGCGACGATGGCATCTGCGTTCGCCTCGTGCTGCACCCAGTGCGGAAGGTCGGGCACCGCAACGACGAAGCCTGCCTGCGCCAGACGCTCGGCGAGAAGCACATGCCGACCACGCGAGCGGGTGAACCCGTGCGCAATCACGGCGAGCGCGCGCGGCGCCTGTGCAGGCCTGTAGACGTCGACCTCGGATGCCTGGCCGGCCAACGCCAGCAGACGCGCCTCGACCAAGGCCGCGGCAGGAGCGACGCTGGTCACAAGCGCGAGACTGAGGAGGAGACGAAACATGGGCAGCCCCAACAACGCGCCTCGCGTATGGTGGGTTGACGCCGCCTCTGTTCGGCGAACGCCTTGCACCCTTCTTCGGGCAGTGCGACAAGGCCCGCTAAGCTTCGGCCATGTCGAATACGCCGTCGTTGCCGAGGGCCGCCCTGTGGATGGGCGGGTGGTTGTCACTGATGGTGGTCATCGCCGTCGCCGGGCGCGAGGCGACGCGCGAGCTGGCGGTGTTTCAGGTCATGGAGATGCGCTCGATCATCGGCTTTGCCATGCTCTACCCGCTGCTGCGTGCCAGCGGCGGCCTGGCCGCCGTGCGCACCGCGCGGCCGCGGCAGCACGTGGCGCGCAACGTCGTGCACTACGCGGCGCAGTACGGCTGGTTCGCCGCCCTGGCGTTGATCCCGTTGGCGCAGGTGGTGGCCATCGAGTTCACCATGC
>DATDER010000078.1:0-9838 GCA_036523095.1 Rubrivivax sp. | reverse complement strand
GTTTGGAGAGATCTCGATGAAACGCCGTACCTTCGTCCAGGGCGCCGCCGCCGCCGCGCTCGGTGCGCCGCACCTGTCGGGCCTGGCCCAGCAGGCCGTGACGCTCAAGTTCCACACCTTCATGGCGCCGATGAGCAACGTCTGGCTCAGCATGCACAAGCCGTGGATGGAAAAGGTCGAGAAGGACTCGGGCGGCCGCATCAAGTTCGAGGGCTACCCGGCCATGCAGCTCGGCGGCACCCCCGTGCAGCTGTACGACCAGGCGCGCGACGGCGTCGTCGACGTCGTCTGGACGCTGCCCGGCAACACCGCCGGCCGCTTCCCGCGCATCGAGGTCTTCGAGCTGCCGTTCATGATGAACAACGCCGAGGCCACGTCCAAGGCCTACTGGGAGTACTTCCAGACCCAGGCCGCCGACGAGTTCAAGGAAACGCACGTGATCGCACTGCACGTGCACGGGCCGGGCATGTTTCATTCGGCCACCAAGCAGATCAAGAACGTGGCCGACCTGAAGGGCATGAAGGTGCGCGGCCCGACACGCCAGGTCACCAAGCTGCTCGGCTCGGTCGGCGCCACGCCCGTGGGCATGCCGCTGCCGCAGATCCCCGACGCGCTGAGCAAGGGCACGATCGACGCCTGTGTCATCCCCTGGGAGGTGGTGCCGTCGATCAAGGTGCACGAGCTGACCAAGTTCCACAGCGAGTTCGACAACAGCGGCGGCGCGCTCTACACCACCACCTTCGTGATGGCGATGAACCAGGCCAAGTACGCGAGCCTGGCGCCGGACCTGAAGAAGGTGATCGACGACAACTCCGGTCTCGCCACCTCGGGCTGGCTCGGCAAGACGCAGCAAAGCAACGACCCGATCGGACGCAAGGCCGCGGTCGACCGCGGCAACACGATCTACCAGTTCAGCGCCGCCGAACGTGCCGAGTTCATCAAGCTGTCGGGCCAGATCGACGACGAGTGGGTCGCCGACATGGACAAGCGCGGCTTCAAGGGCAAGGCGCTGCTGGACTCGGCCAAGGCGCTGATCGCCAAACACGGGCGCGCGTAAACGGTATCAAGCAGACGCCGCGGACGGGCTCTGCCCGACCGCTGGCGGCGCCCCCTTGAGGGGGAGCGCCGAAGGCGCTACGGGGGTGGGTCACTTCAAGCCGTCCCAGAGCAACTTGGTGCCGGTGAGAAACATGCCCGTGTACGCGATGCGGTAGAACCACGCCGGGTTCATGCGCCGCATCATCCGCACACCCAGCCAAACGCCCATCGGCGCCAGCGGCAGCAGCATCAGTGAGGTGGCCATGTTGCGCAGGTCGATGAGGCCGAGCCAGGCGTACGGCAGCCACTTCGCCGCATTCACCGCGGCGAAGAACACCGCCATGGTGCCGCTGAGCACACGCGGGTCCAGCTTCAGCGGCAAGGTGTAGGCACTGATCGGCGGGCCGCCGGCATGGGCGACGAAGCTCGTGAAACCGGAGACCGTGGCACACGCCCGGCCGATCCAGAGCGGCGCCGGCCGGCCATCCTTGCGCGGCGGGAACAACAGGCGCTGGGCCAGAAAGGCGAGGGTGAGCCCGCCGACGATGCCGACCACGGCCTTGGGCGAGAGCACGCCGAACAAGAGCGTGCCGATCAGGGTGCCGAGCAGCCCGAAGGGCAGCAGCAGCCGCACCAGCACCGGATCGCGATCGCGCCACAGCTGCTGCAGGCCGGTGGCATCCATCACCATCAGCAGCGGCAGCATGATCGCCGCGGCCTGCGGCACCGGGACCGTGAGCGCGATCATCGGCACCGCCAGCGCCCCGAAGCCGGAGGCGAATCCGCTCTTCGACAACCCCACCATCAGCACCGCCGGCACCGCGACGGCGTAGAACCAGGGGTCGGTGACGAAGGGCAGCGTCGTCAGGGCCTCAAACAAGCCGGCACGCCTCGTCGAAGGACAGGCGCGGGCTGCGCGGCAGGACCTTGGCCGGGTTGCCGTGCCCGAGGGTGCAGACGAAGTTGGTCTTGACCGCGGTGCCGGCCCAGAACGCGGCGTCGACCTTGTCGGCGTCGAAGCCGCTCATCGGGCCGCAGCCCAGCCCGAGCGCACGCGCGGCCATGATCAGGTAGGCGCCCTGCAGGCTCGAGTTGCGAAAGGCGGTGGCGACTGTCAACTCGTGCTTGCCGACAAACCACGCACGTGCATCGGTGTGCGGGAAGAGCTGGGGCAGCTTGTCGAAGAAATGCATGTCCATCCCGATCACCACCGTGACCGGCGCTTCGCGCACTTTGTGTGCGTTGCCGGCGCTCACGCACGTGGCGAGTTGTTCCTTCGTCCGGGGTTCGCGCACGAAGACAAAACGCGCCGGGCTGGAATTGGCCGATGTCGGGCCCCACTTCAGCAGCTCGTACAAGTCGCGCAGCGTGGCGTCGGGAACGGGCTCGGGCAGGTAGCCGTTCTGTGTCCGCGCATCGGTGAAGAGCTGTTCGGTGGTGATGAGCATGCAGTACCTTGCGCGCGGAGTGGAGAATTGTCGGATGTTCCAACCCTCCCAGCATGACGTAAGGCGATTCTTCTGCGAGACCTGGCGCCGGCAGCGCGAAGGGCTGCCGCTCGACGCGATGCAGGCGCAGGCCGCCCCATGGGTCGCAGAGCACCCCGAGTACCACACCGAGCTGGCGGACCTGGAGGCCGCGCTCGCCGCGAACTTCCGTGTCGAGGACGGCCGCAGCAACCCCTTCCTGCACCTGAGCATGCACCTGTCGATCACCGAACAGGTAGCGATCGACCAGCCCACCGGCATCCGCCAGGCCGTGCAGTTGCTCGCCGCACGGCGCGGCTCGCTGCATGAGGCGCACCACGAGGTGATGGAGTGTCTGGGCGAGATGATCTGGGCTTCGCAGCGCAGCGGCCTTCCGCCCGACGGGCCGGCTTACATCGACGCGGTGCGCGCTCGCGCGACACGCTAGCCGGCTGGCTCAGTGGCGGTAGCCCGGGTCGATGCGGTCGATCTGGCGCACGAGCGCATCGAACACGTTGCTGCCGCCGCCGAACTTCGGGGCGAACTGCAGCGAGTCCGCGGTGCATTGGCGCTGGACTGCGTCCGAGATCACACGCGGCGCGCCCATCGACATCGTGGCCAGCTGGACCTCGCACGCACGTTGCAGCGTCCACAACAACGAGAACGTGGCCGGCACCGTGCCGCCCCAGGCGAGCAGGCCGTGGTTGCGCAGGATCACCGCCGGCTTGTCGCCGACGCTGGCGAGCAGGCGCGGACCCTCGTCGGCGTGCAGCGTGATGCCTTCGAAGTCGTGGTAGGCCAGCTTGCCGTGCAGCTGCGCGGCGTAGAAGTTGCTCATCGACAGGCCCTGCTCCAGGCACGCCACCGCCATGCCGGCGGTGGTGTGGGTGTGCATCACGCAGTGCGCGTCCGCAATCCCCGCGTGAAGCGTGGCGTGCGGGGTGAAACCGGCCGGGTTGATGGGCCAGTCGGCAGGGCCGACGATGTTCCCGTCGAGGTCGACCTTGAGCAGGTTCGAAGCCGTGACTTCGCTGTAGTGCAGGCCGAACGGATTGATCAGGAAATGCGTCTGCGGGCCCGGGACCCGCAGCGAGATGTGGTTGAAGATCAGCTCCGTCCAGCCCAGCAGGTGGAAGATGCGGTAGGTGGCGGCCAACTCCACCCTCGCCGCCCACTCGGCAGCGTCACAGCCAACCGGGGGCGGAGCCGCCACGACGTCCGGATTACTTGACCGTGACCCAGTTCACTTCAAGCCAGTTGTCGGGGCGGTGCGCCACCTCGACGTTGCTGCGCGCGGCCCAGGGGATGACCTGGCGGTGCAGCGGCAGGATATGGGCCTGGCTCGCGTATTCGCGCAGCGCCGACTTGACGATCTCTTCGCGCTTCTTGGGGTCGGGTTCGGTGCTGGACTGCGCGGCAAGGGCGTCGAACTTGTCGTTCTTCGAGTTGCCGTAGTTGTAGTAGCCCACGCCCTTGTCCCCGCGGTTGCGCAGCACCGGCGTGATCGTCGTCTCGGCGTCGGTCACGGCGCCGCCCCAGCCCAGCATGTACATGCTGGTGTCGAGCTTGTCGAGCTTGGCGAAGTACGTCACGCGCGGCATCGCGTTGACCTTCACCTTGACCTTGAGCTGCGACCACATGCCCGCCAGCGCGATGCAGATCTCTTCGTCGTTGATGTAGCGGTTGTTCGGGCAGTCGAGCGTGACTTCGAAGCCGTCGGCGTAGCCCGCCTCGGCCATCAGGGCACGCGCCTTGGCCAGGTCGAACGGCAGGCGGGTCTCGATCTGCGCATCGTTGTAGGCGCCCAGCGGGGACACCGTCACGCCGCCAGTCGGCACGCTCTGGCCGTTCATGAGCTTGGTCTTCATCGTCTCGATGTCGACCGCGTGGTAGAGCGCGCGCCGTACCCGGACGTCCTTGAACGGGTTCTTGTCGCCGGGTACGGTGCCGTACAGCAGCTTGTCACGCGCCTGGTCCATGCCGATGAAGAGGAGGCGGTTCTCGGGGCCGTCGATGACCTTCACGCCCGCAGTGTTGCGCAGGCGGGCGACGTCACGCGGGGCCGGGTCGAGCACGAAGTCGATCTCGCCCGAGACCAACGCGGCCAGGCGCGTGGCGTCGTTGGAGATGGACGTGTAGACGATCTCCTGCACGTTGCCTTCGGCCTTGCCCCACCAGCTGGGATTGCGCTTGTAGACGGTCTTGATGCCGGGCGCGCGGCTGACGAGCATGAAGGGTCCGGTGCCGTTGGCGTTGAGCGAGGCGTAGCTCTCTTCCTTGTTCTTGAAGTCGAGCGGCTTGGTCACGCGGTTTTTCTCCGACCACGACTTGCTCATGATCCAGAGCGCGTCGATGTGCTGGAGGAAGATCGGGTTGACCTGCGGGAGCGCGAACTCGACGGTCAGCGGGTCGATCGCCTTCGGCGTGCCGACCGCATTGGCATACACGTTGACCTGCGAGGTCAGCTCCTGCCCGCGCTTTATCGAAAAGACCACGTCGTCGGCGGTGAGCGCCGAGCCGTCGTGGAACTTGACATTGGGCCGTAGCTTGAAGCGCCAGGTCAGCGGGCTCGTCTGCTGCCACTCGGTGGCCAGCGCCGGCACGATGTTGAGCTGGCGGTCGCGCATGACCAGCTTCTCGTAGACCTGCCCGTTCATCATGTTGGTCATGGACTCGTTCTGCGAGTGCGGGTCCATGGTCTGCGGGTCGCCCTGGCTCGCCCAGCGCAACGTTTGCGCCGAAGCAAGGCTGGTGCCGAGCACCAGCGCGGCCAAGGTGGAGATCGAAAGTAGGCGTTTCATGAACCCTCCTGAGTCGGACAAATCATCGTAAACGCAGTGCAGGCGGTCGCGGGCCGGTAGCCCGGCCCCGCAGCCCCTAACGCAACTTCGACTGGGGCACCGTCTTCAGCTCGCCTTGGAGCGATTCGAAGTACGCCGCCATCGCCTTCAGTTCACTGTGCTTGAACTGCTTGGCCTGGGTCACCATGATCGCGTTGGAGCGCCCTACCTGCGGGTTGCCTTCGGTCTGGTAGGCCTTCAGGGCGACGTACAGATAGTCGGCGTGCTGGCCGGCCAGCTTGGGGTATGAGGGGTCGATCGGCTTGCCGTAGTTGGCGCCGTGGCACGAGGCGCAGGCGCCTTTGGTGAGCAGCGCGGCGACTTCGCTCGGCGGCGCGGGAACGGCCGCGTCGGCCACGGCCACGACGCTGCTCTTGCCATGCTGCTCGTAGTAGGCGGCCAGGTCGGCCATGTCCTTGTCGGTCAGCGACGCCGCGATGGCGCGCATCGTCGGGTGCTTGCGTTCGCCCTTCTTGTACGCGCCCAGGGCCGAGACGATGTACTTGGCGCCCTGGCCCGAGATCATCGGCACCTTGTGCACCTCGGGAAAGCTGGCCTGGTAACGAGGGATGCCGTGGCAGCCGATGCACATCGCCGCCTTGGTTTCGCCGGTCTTGGCGTCCTGCGCCATCGCGGTGGGCAATGCGCCGGCCAGGGCCAGCATCAGGGTGAGCAACTTGATCATCGTGGGTGGGCAGCTGAGGGCGCGAACAACGGGCGGATTATAGGGGGGCGCTTATACTGATTTGACCCCTTCCAGCCTTCACTGCCACGATGAAATTCCAGGGTTCCGACCAGTACGTCGCCACGCAGGACCTGATGCTGGCGGTCAACGCAGCCGTCACCCTGAAGCGCCCCCTGCTCGTGAAAGGCGAGCCCGGAACCGGCAAGACGATGCTGGCCGAGGAGGTCGCGCATGCGCTCAACCTGCCGCTGCTGCAGTGGCACATCAAGAGCACGACCAAGGCCCAACAGGGTCTGTACGAGTACGACGCGGTGAGCCGGTTGCGCGACAGCCAACTCGGCGACGAGAAGGTCAAGGACATCCACAACTACATCGTCAAGGGCGTTCTCTGGCAGGCCTTCACGACCGAGCAGCCGGTGGCGCTGCTGATCGACGAGATCGACAAGGCCGACATCGAGTTCCCGAACGACCTCCTGCGGGAGATCGACCGCATGGAGTTCTATGTCTACGAGACCCGCGAGCTGGTCAAGGCGCGCCACCGGCCGATCGTCTTCATCACCTCCAACAACGAGAAGGAACTGCCGGACGCCTTCCTGCGCCGCTGTTTCTTCCACTACATCAAGTTTCCCGACGCCGAGACGATGCGCCAGATCGTCGACGTGCATTTCCCGGGGCTGAAGAAAGAGCTGCTCTCGGCGGCGCTGAAGACCTTCTACGACGTGCGCAACCTGCCCGGGCTGAAGAAGAAGCCGAGCACGAGCGAGCTGCTCGACTGGCTCAAGCTGCTCGTGGGCGAGGACATCCCCCTCGAGGCGCTGCAAAGCAAGGACGACAAGGTCGCGGTGCCGCCACTCATCGGTGCGCTGCTCAAGAACGAGCAGGACGTGACGCTGTTCGAGAAGCTCGTCTTCATGCAGCGGCACAACCGCTGAGCCCGGCCCGCCGCACCGTGCCGCGCTGGCCCGCACCTGTCACCTTGGCGGGCAGCCATGTCCGGCTGCTGCCGCTGGACCCCCAGCACCACGACGGCCTGGCCGAGGCCGCGCGCGACGGCGAGCTCTGGAAGCTCTGGTACACCGCCGTGCCGTCGCCCGACGGCATGGGCGCCGAGATCGAGCGCCGACTGTCGCTCCAGGCGGCGGGGTCGATGTTGCCCTTCACGGTCTTCGATGCCAGCGGGCGCATCGTCGGCATGACGACCTACATGAACATCGACGCCACGAACCGGCGCCTCGAGATCGGCAGCACCTGGGTCGCGTCGAGCACCCAGCGCACGGCGCTGAACACAGAGTGCAAACGCCTGATGCTCGAGCAGGCCTTCGACGCGCTCGACTGCATCGCGGTGGAGTTCCGCACCCACCGCCTGAACACGCAGAGCCGGCGCGCGATCGAGCGCCTGGGTGCCCAACTCGACGGCGTGCTGCGAGCGCACCAGCGCAGCCCCAACGGCGCCCTGCGCGACACCGCCGTCTACAGCATCACCGCCCCCGAATGGCCCGCCGTGCGCACGCACCTCGACTGGCAGCTCGCGCGTCCGCGTTGAAAACATGACCAAAAAAATACCGATCAGCGTCGAACACCTGTGGCAGATCGAGCGTGTGGGCGCGCCCAGTCTCGCCCCCGACGGTGCGCAGGCCGTCGTGGCCGCGACCAATTATTCGATGCAGGACAACCAGTCCCGCAGCGGACTGTGGCTGTTGTCGACACTCGGCGGCAAGCCGCGTGCGCTGACGCAGTGCGGCGACAAGGACGGCCAGCCGCGCTGGAGCCCGCGTGGCGACCAGATCGCCTTCGTCGCGCGGCGCGAGCAGCAAGGCAAGAAGGACGAGGAAGCCCAGCTCTACCTGATCGCGCCCGACGGTGGCGAGGCCCGCCGCGTCGCCACCGTGGCCACGGGAGTCGAGGCCTTCCGATGGTGCCCCGACGGCAAGCGCATCGCCTTCGTCTCGTGGGTCTGGCCCGAGTTGAAGGGCAGCAAGGCGCAAGCGAAGAAGCACAAGGCCTTCAAGGAGCGCAAGGAGACGGGTTACGCCACCAGCGAAGCCCAGTACCGCTACTGGGACCACAACCTGCCGCAGGGCCGTGTGGCACATCTGCATGTCGTGGATCTGGCGAACTCCAAAGTGCGCGACCTCTTCGAAGGCACCGACTACGAGTTGACACGCGCCGACCCGGGCACGAGCAGCTTCGACGTCTCGCCCGACGGCCGGCGCATCGTCTTCTGTTTCGACCCGGCGCCCGAGAAGCGCATCGAGGGTCGCTTCGCGCTCGCCGAGATCGAGCTGGCCAGCGGCAAGATCCGCGTCATTGCACGGGACCCGGGCTGGGACTTCAGCGCGCCGCGTTACAGCCCCGACGGCGAGCGAATCGCGTTCATCGCCAGCCACCAGGGGCTCAAGCACACGATGCCGGGGCAGATCGCGCTCTGGGCCCGCGACGGCGGCCAATGGGACGTCGTCAGCGCCGAGTGGGACCACGAAGCACAGGCCCCGCTGCACTGGGAAGACGACGGCCAGGCGCTGCTGCTGTGTGCCGAACAACGCGGCCGGCGCCATCTGTGGCGCTTCGACCTGCCCGACCGGCGCGCCGAGGTGGTGGTGGCGGGCGGGTGGGTGCACGACTTCGACAAGGCCGCCGGCACGCTCGTGACGCAGGCCGACTCGGCCCTGCACCCGGCCCGTCTTCATGTGCACGTGGCCGGTGAGCCGGCGCAGCGCATCGAGTCCTTCAACGACAAGCTGCTCGCACAACTGGCGCTCGGGCGCTGCGAGGAAGCCTGGGTCGATGGCGCCGACGGCGACCCGGTGCAGGTCTGGCTGACCTACCCGCCGGGCTTCGACCCGAAGAAGAAGTACCCGGTCTTGCACAGCATCCACGGCGGCCCGCACGCGGCGGCAGGCGACAACTGGCACTACCGCTGGAACACGCAGGTCTTCGGTGCGCAGGGCTACGTCGTCGCGTGTGTCAACTACCACGGCTCGTCGGGCTTCGGTTACGCCTTCCTCGACAGCATCACCCACCGCTGGGGCGAGCTGGAGTTGCAGGACGTCGAGGCGGCGACCGAATGGCTGCTCAAGAAGCCGTGGGCCGACCGCAAGCGTGTCTTCGCCACCGGCGGCAGCTACGGCGGCTTCATGGTCGCCTGGATGAACGGCCACGTGAAACCCGGCCGCTACGCCGCCTACATCTGCCACGCCGGCTGCTTCGACTGGACGGCGATGTTCGCCGACGACGCCTACACCTGGCACGCCAAGGAACTCGGCGCCTGGTACTGGGACAACATGGCGCAGGTCCACAAGCAGAGCCCGCACGCCTTTGCGGGCGCGATGGCCACGCCCACGCTCGTGATCCACGGCGCGCTCGACTACCGCGTGCCCGACGGGCAGGGGCTGGCGTACTACAACACGCTGAAGGCGCGTGGCGTCGATGCCCGGCTGCTCTGGTTCCCGGACGAGAACCACTGGGTCCTGAAGCCGCGCAACAGCAAGCTCTGGTACGGCGAGTACTTCGCCTGGCTGGCCCGGCACACCGCCCAGGCCGTGCCGCGGCGGCGCTGAGCGGACCGGCGCGATGCACCCCACCGTCCGCCGTGCCGCCCTCGACGGCCTGCCGCTGGCGGGCACCTGGCTCAGTCTGGGCCATGCTGACGTCGCGGAGATGGCCTCGCAGGCGGGCTTCGACTGGCTGCTGATCGACCACGAACACGGCGCCTGCGACTGGCGCGACCTGCAGCACCAAGTGCAGGCGATCGCCGCCGGCGGCAGCGCCGCCGCGGTGGTACGCGTGCCGGCGCTCGACGCCGTGGCCTT
>DATDER010000077.1:0-45523 GCA_036523095.1 Rubrivivax sp. | reverse complement strand
CGGCTCACGATGACGGCAAAGGACAGCGATCCCACCAGATAAGCGGCGACGATGGCAACGACGGAATTCAGGCCCTGCATGGGGCGAAGAGTTTACGCGCCGGCCACGCGCGCTACAGCGCGCACGCGACGGCGCGGACGCCCAGCTTGTCGCTCAGCACGGCGGGCTCGATGCCGACCAGGTAACCGCGCCGCCCGCCGTTGATGTAGAGCCGCGGCAGCGCCAGCACCGTGGCCTCGACCAGCACCGGCATCGACTTGCGCAAGCCGAAGGGCGAGGTGCCGCCGACCACATAGCCGCTGTGGCGCTGCGCTACTTCGGGCTGACAGGGCTCGACCGACTTGGCGCCGATGGCCCGCGCCAGGTTCTTCGTGCTGACCTGCTTGTCGCCGTGCATCAGCACGACCAGGGGCTGCGCGCGCTCGTCCTGCATCACGAGCGTCTTGACGACGGCGTGCTCGGGCACACCGAGCTGGCGTGCCGACTCCGCCGTGCCGCCGTGTTCGACGTAGTCGTAGGGGTGCTCGCTGAAGGCCACGCCCTGCTGGCGCAGCCACTGCGTGGCAGGGGTTTCGCTGACGTGTTTGTCCTTGCGTGCCATGGCGCAATCGTGCCACGGGCGCCGCCAGGGGCGAAACGGCGTGCGCCTGCAGCCGACACGCGGCTGCGGTATGGTGCGGGCCGAGCGAGATAGAGCGAGGACTGCCCGCATGACCGACCCGATCCAGACCCGCCTGCGCTCGCTGTCGCCCGAGCGGCTGCGCGGCATGCGCCGTGGCGTCGAAAAAGAAAGCCTGCGGGTGCAGTCCGACGGCCAGCTGGCCTTGACGCCACACCCCGCGGCGCTGGGCTCGGCGCTGACGCACCCGCACATCACGACCGACTTCAGCGAGTCGCAGGTCGAGCTCGTCACCGGCGTGCACCCCGACGCGCAGTCCTGCGTCGACGAACTCTGGCGCCTGCACCGGCATGTGTGCCGGGTGATCGGCGACGAGGCGCTGTGGGTCGGCAGCATGCCCTGCGGCCTGCCCACCGACGAGACGATCCCGCTCGGGCGCTACGGCGGGTCGAACGTCGGGCGCGCCAAGAGTGTCTACCGCATGGGCCTGGGCCACCGCTACGGGCGGCGCATGCAGACGATCTCGGGCATCCACTACAACTGGTCGCTGCCGGGCCTGGGCAACGACGAGTACTTCGCGCTCATCCGCAACTTCCGCCGCCACGCCTTCCTGCTGCTCACGCTCTTCGGCGCGTCGCCGGCCTTGTGTTCGAGCTTCGTGGCCGGGCGCACGCACGAGTTGCAGACGCTCAGGAGCCACACCCTGTACATGCCGCACGGCACCTCGCTGCGCATGGGGCGGCTGGGCTACCAGAGTGATGCCCAGGCCTCGCTGGCGGTGAGCTACAACAGCCTCGAGAGTTACGGCGCGTCGCTGCAGGACGCGCTGACCCGGCCCTACCCGGCGTATGAAGCCGTGGGCATCCGCAATCCGGGCGGCGACTACAACCAACTCGCGACCACGCTGCTGCAGATCGAGAACGAGTTCTACGGCACGATCCGCCCCAAGCGGGTGATCAAACCCGGCGAGCGCCCGCTGCACGCGCTGCGCGAGCGCGGGGTCGAGTACGTCGAAGTGCGCTGCATGGATCTGGACCCGTTCATCACGACCGGGATCGACGCGCGCACGATGCGTTTCCTCGACATCTTCCTGCTCCACTGCCTGCTCGCCGACAGCCCGTCCGACTCGCCGGCCGAGATCGCCGCACTGGGGCGCAACCAGCACCGCAGCGCTGCACACGGCCGCGAGCCCGGCTTGCAACTCGAATTCGGCAGCGGGGGCATCGGGCTCGTCGACTGGGGCCAGGAACTGCTGGCCGAATGCACGCCGATTGCCGAAGCACTCGACGCCGCGCTCGGCGGCGGCGCCTACCGCGAGTCGCTCGCCGCCGCAATGGCGGGCCTGCGCGACCTGCCGACGTTGCCATCGGCGCGTGTACTGAACGCGATCGGCCAGGACTTCGACGGCTCCTACACCCGCTTCGTCGTCGCACAGAGCGAACAGACGCGGCGGCAGGCACTGGCACAGCCGCTGACGGCCGAAGAGGAGAGCCACTTCGCCGCAATGGCACGCGCGTCGGTCGCCGAACAGCAGCGCATCGAAGCGGCCGACACCATGCCCTTCGAGCAATACCGCCAGCAGTACACCGCGCCGCACCGCCTGCAGGTGCGCGCGCTGGCGCAGTAAGCCGCCGGCCGCTACTGCGCCGGATCCCTGATGTCCCAGCGCACCGCGTCGATCGCTGCGAGCAGCTCCGGCGCCAGCACGGTGCCCCGGGCGGCGACGTCTTCGTCGAGTTGCGCGAGGGTCGTGACGCCGATGATCGTGCTGGCCACGCGCCAGTTGCCGTAGCAGAAGGCGAGCGCCATCTGCACCGGCGTGAGGCCGTTTTCACGTGCCAGGGTGTTGTAGCGCCGCGCGGCGGCGAGCGTCGCAGGGCGGCCCCAGCGCTGCTTGCGCAGGGCCTCGAAAAGCGCGAGGCGGCCGAGTTGCGGCTGCGCGGGGTCGAAACCCGGCGTGTCGTACTTTCCCGTGAGCACGCCGAAGGCCAGCGGCGAGTAGCCGAGCAGCGACACGCCGCTGCGGTGCATCGCCTCGTCCAGCCCGTTGTCCACCGTGCGGTTGACCAGCGAGTAAGGGTTCTGCACGCTCACTGCGCGCGGCAGCCCGGCTTGTTCGGACACGCGGACAAACTCGCAAAGACCCCAGGGTGTTTCGTTCGACAGCCCGATCTGGCGCACCTTGCCCGCCTTGACCAGCGTCGCCAAGCCCGACAGCTGCGTTTCGATGCTGCTGAAACGCTCGTCCTTCGACGGGTCGAAGTAGACGTTGCCGAACATCGGCACGTTGCGGTTGGGCCAGTGGATCTGGTAGAGGTCGATGCAGTCGGTGCGCAACCGGCGCAGTGAATCGTCGCAGGCCTGCACGATGTCGGCCGCCGTCAGGTCGGGGCTGCCCCCGCGCACCCAGTCCATGTTGCGGCTCGGCCCCGCGACCTTGCTCGCCAGCACCACGCGCCGACGAACGCCCGGGCGGCTGGCGAACCATTCGCCGATGATCTTCTCGGTCGCGCCGTAGGTCTCGCGTCTCGTCGGCACCGAATACATCTCGGCCGTGTCGATGAAGTCGATGCCGAGTTCGAGCGCGCGGTCGAGGATGGCGTGGGCGTCGGCCTGCTCGACCTGTTCGCCGAAGGTCATCGTGCCGAGGCAGATCCTGCTCACGCGCAGATCGCTTTTGCCGAGGGTGGTGAATTCCATGACGGGGCTTTCGGGTTTGTTGTTTGCGAGAGTGTGCCGCACACCGGTTACGCCCCCTCGGCGTGCGAATTCGTTCACGGTTACAGCGTCCTGCGCGGTCGATCCCCGAGGCACGGGGATGCGGTCGCCACCCCTGCACCGTAGGATTTGCCCACAAGCGCAGCACCAACGGTGGACTGCATCAATCAGGGACAGGAACGATGAGACTCGCACCCATCCGGGTTGCCGTGGCAACTGCCTTTGCCGTGGCTGGGCTCGCTGCCCAGGCAGCGCCGGTCAGCGTGAGCTACACCGGGCTGGCGCCCGGGGGTGTCGCCGTGACCGTGGGAGCGACCAACTTGGATCCCAACGACTTCGTTTCCGCGTTGGCAGGGACGATGAAGCTCTCGGTCGACAGCGAGGCGCTGCTGAGCTACTGCGTCGAACTGACCCAGCACGCACACGGCAACAGCTTGAACTACTTCTTTTCGGACGCGGCCTCGCACTTCACCTCGCGTTACGCGCCCGATCTGGCCGCCGAGACGCAGGTGGCCGGCCGCCTCGGGCGCCTGTTCACCCACTTGGCGACCGTCACCGACACCGGTATCGGCTCCGTGATCGGCGCCCCGTCGACTGCGACGATCGGCGCCGCGATCCAGCTCGCGGTCTGGGAATCGATCTACGAAGACGACGGCAGTGGCTACGACGACCCGCTCAGCCTCGGCAGCGGCAAGTTCCAGCAGACACGCAACGCCACCGACAGCAACAGCGCCGAGAGCCTTGCGAACGCCTACCTGAGCGGGGCGGCGTCGGTCACCGACATCCGCTACGCGATCGACGTCCTTTACAACGATCGCAAGCAGGACTATCTGGTCGTCACGCGCCTGCCGGAACAGGCATCCCGTGTTCCGGAGCCGGCGAGCCTGGCCCTTGTCGCCACAGCGCTGGCAGGGCTCGGCTTCACGACTCGCCGGCGCTCTGCCTGAGGCCCCCTGACGGCCGCTGGAGACCCGCCGCCTTGAAGTCGATGAAGCCCTGAGCGGCATCGACACGCAGCAGTTCCACACGAACGTGGTCGCCTACGTCCAGGCCAGCGTGACCTTCGACCACCCGGCCTTCCACGACCGGCCGCGCCGTGCGGACCCAGACGCCCTTGTCCGAGGCGCCCGTGACGATGGCGCTGAAGAACGCACCGATGCGCGGCGCCAGCAGCAACGCTGCGGCCGACTTGCGCACCTGGCGCTCGACCTTGCCGGCGTTGTCTTCCTGCACCGTGCAGTGGCGGGCCAGCACGTCGAGCGCCTCATCGCTGTAGGGCACCGCCGCACCCGCGAGCGCGGCCTTCAGCAGACGCTGCGTCACCAGGTCGGGGAAACGCCGGTTCGGCGCTGTCGAGTGGGTGTAGTCGTTGACCGCGAGCCCGAAGTGCTGCCCTTCCGTGGCCTGGTCGGCACGCCGGGCGACGTATTCGCCTGAACCGAGCAGCTTGACCACCGCGAGCGAGAGATCGGCAAACCGCGCCGGATCGGCCGCACGCTGCCGGGTCAGGAACAGGTTCAGCGCCAAGGCATCGGGTTCGGCCGGCAAGACCTCGCCCAGCTCGCCGGCAAGGGCAACGATGCGGTCCCAGCGACGCGGCGCACGCAACAGCCGTCGCAACGAAGGGAAGCCCTGGCTTTCGAGAAAGCGCGCCGTGGCGCCGTTGGCGGCGATCATGAAGACCGAGATCAGCTCCTTGGCGCGGTTCTTGTCGTCCGGTCGCAAGTCGGTGAGAACGCCGTTCTCGAACACCGGGCGCGCTGTCGGGGTCGCGAATTCGAGCGCCCCACGGTTGCGCTGTTGCTCCTTCAGCACCTGCGCGACACGGTCCTGCAGCCGCAGCTGGCCGTCGAGGTCGGGCGCGGCCCGCACCTTGGGCGGTGCGGGCGCGAGGCCATCGAGCCACGCGGCGACGCTGTCGTAGCTGAGTTGGGCGCGGCTGCGCACCGCGGCGCGGTACACGCTCGTGTCGTCGAGCGTGCCGTCGCTCGCGATCAACATCTCGACCACGACCGCAATCCGCTCCTGCCCTTCGTTGAGCGAGGTGAGGTCGGTCGACAGGCGCTCCGGCAGCATCGGGAACACCCGCGCCGCCGTGTACACCGAGGTTGTGTTGTGGCGCGCGTGGTCGTCGACCGAGGAGCCGATCGGCACCGCACTTTCGACATCGGCGATGGCCACCAAAACCTTTACCACATCCCCCGCCAGCGCCTCGGCCACCGAGAGCTGGTCCAGGTCGCGCGAGTCGTCGTTGTCGATCGAAACCCAGGGCAGCGAGCGCAGGTCGCGCAGCCCGTCGTGCCCGGCGCGCGCAGGTTGCTCGGTGGCAGCCACCTCGGTCAGTGCGGCGGGCGAGAAGTCGGGCAGCAGGCCGCGCTCGCGCATGGCACGGTGGGCGATCTCCAGGAGGCCTGTGCTGCCGGGCGGTGTGAGGGATGCCATGCGCCGATGCTACGACGCGCCACCGGGCATCAGGCGGGCGGCCAGCGGTCCCACGCCGTGGCGCCCACCGCCGCGCCCCACAGGTCGACGTGGACCGGCGTGCCCCGGTGCGCCGCCTGCGCCGCCGGCCCGCGCACATAACCCAGGCCGACGCAGGCGCCGGCCTTCGGGCTCCAGCCCACGGAACTGAGTTCCCCGACGGCCTGACCGTCGACGAGGATCGCCTCGCCGCCCCAGGCGTACACCGCGGGGTCGCCGAAGACGAAGCTCAGCAGCTTCTTGCGCGGGGCCTGGGCCCTCAGCGCAAGCAGCGCGCTGCGTCCGATGAAGTCGATCGGCTTGTCGAGCTTGAGGCTGAACGACAGGCCGGCCTCGAACGGATTCTCGTCCGGCCCGAGTTCGGCGCCCCACGCACGCCGCCCGGCCTCGATGCGCAGCGCGTCGAGCGCGTAGTATCCGGCGTCGCGCAAGCCCAGACCGGCGCCGGCATCGGCCAGCGCCAGATACACATGGCGCGTCATCTCGACCGGCACGTAGAGTTCGAAACCCGGCCCGCCGACGTAACTCATGCGCGCCGCACGCACGCGCGCGCGGCCGACGTCGATCTCCTTCGTGTGAGAGAACTTCAGCGCCGTGGCTGACAGGTCGTCCGGGCTCACCCGGGTCAGCAACTCGCGCGCCTTCGGCCCCATCAGCGACAGCACGCTGAACATCGGGCTCACGTCGGTGAGCAACGCCCGCTCGTCGATGCCGATGTGGCGGTTGATCCAGTCGGCGTCGCGGGTGGCCTGGGCCGAGCCGGTGACGATCATGAAACGATCCGCCGCCAGGCGCGTCACGGTCAGGTCGCTCTCGAAACCACCGCGCTCGTTCAACATCGCGGTGTAGACCATGCCGTTTACCGGCACGTCCATCTCGTTGGCAGAGAGGCGTTGCAGCACCGCGAGTGCATCGCGGCCCTGCAGCAGCAGCTTGGAGAACGAGGTCTGGTCGTACAAGGCCACGGCCTCGCGTGTAGCGCGCTGTTCTTCTATCACCCCGTCCAGCCAGCCTGGGCGGCCGAGGCCGTGCGCCGGCCGCGGCATGCCGTCGCGGCGGAAGTAGTTCGCGCGTTCCCAGCCGTTCTTGCTGCCGAACTCGGCACCCTGGGCCGCCAGCAGGTCGTAGAGCGGCGACGTGCGCAGCGGCCGGCCGGTCTGCAGCTCCTGGCGCGGCCAGCGCATCGCGTAGTGCAGCCCCAGCGTCTCGCCGGTGCGCTCGGCGAGCGACTGGAGGTTGGCGGTGAAGGGGCCAAAGCGCCGGATGTCGACGTCCCACAAGTCGCTCGGCGCCTCGCCGCCGACCACCCATTCGGCGATCAGGCGGCCGGCGCCGCCGCTGTTGGCGATGCCCGCCGAATTGAAGCCGGCACAGACGAAGTAACCGCGCAACTCGGGCGCCTCACCGAGGATGAAGTTGCCGTCGGGTGTGAAGCTTTCGGGCCCGTTGAGCAGCATCTTCACCGGCGCAGTCTCCAGGCATGGCGTGCGATGAATCGCGTTGTTCATCAAGGGCTCGAACTGGTCCCAGTCCTCGCCCAGCAGCTGGAACTGGAAGGTGCTCGGGATCGGCTCCATGCGCCAGGGCTTGGCCACCGGTTCGAAGCCGCCCATGAGCAGGCCGCCGACCTCTTCCTTGTAGTAGATGAAGCCGTCGGGGTCGCGCATCACCGGCAGCATCGGGTGCACGCCATCGATCTTGTCGGTGACGATGTAGAAATGCTCGGCCGGGTAGAGCGGCACGTTGACGCCCGCCAGCACGCCGAACTGGCGCGCCCACTGCCCGGCGCAGTTGATCAGCTCCTCGCAGCGCACCTCGCCCTGTGTCGTCGTCACGCCCGCGACGCGGCCGTTCTCGACGATCACCCCCGTCACCTCGACGCCCTCGACCAACTTCGCGCCGCGCTTGCGCGCGCCCTTGGCGAGTGACATCGTCAGGTCCGCCGGGTTGGCCTTGCCGTCGCCCGGGATCCAGAGCGCTCCTTGCAGGTCGTCGGTGCGCATCACGGGGTACAGGTCGCCCGCCTCCTTGGGGGTGATGACCTCCACGTCGACGCCGAAACTGCGCGCCAATGCCGCCTGCTTGCGCAGCACCATCATGCGCTCGGGCGTGCTCGCCACGTTGACGCTGCCGCATTGTTTCCAGCCCGTGGCGAGGCCCGTTTCGGCTTCGAGCGATGCATACAGCTCGATGCCGTACTTGCTCATGCGTGTCATGTTGCGGTTGGGGCGCATCTGGCCGATCAGGCCGGCGGCGTGCCAGGTCGTGCCGCAGGTCAGGCGGCCCTGCTCCAGCAGCAGCACTTCGCTGCGGCCGAGCTTCGTCAGGTGGTAGGCCGTCGAGCAGCCGGCGATGCCACCGCCGACGATGATCGTCTGTACATGAGGGGGCAAGGCCATGTCGTCTCCCGTTACCCCAGCCGCAGTGCCATCACGCCGGCCACGACGATGCCGGTGCCGATGGCGCGCTGCAGGCCGAACTTCTCTTTCAGCAGCACGGTGCCGAGCAGCGCTGCGAACAGCACCGAGGTCTCACGCAGCGCCGCCACGCTGGCCACCGGCGCGCGTGTCATGGCCCAGAGCGCGATGGCGTAGGAGCCGATCGAAGCGGTGCCGCCCAGCGCCGCGAGCGGCCAGCGCTTGCCGGCGTAGGCGACGATGGCACGCCGGCCCTCGGGCCCGCGCCGCCACCACACCAGCAGCGGGTAGGCCAGCCCGTCGAGCGCGAACAGCCACAGCACGTAGCGCATCACCGCGCCGCCCGCGCCTTGTTCGGTGCGCACGCCGGTGCCGTCGATGAGCGTGTAGATCGCAATGATCCCGGCGTTGGCGAAGGCGAAGGCCAGCGCCTTGCCGTGGTGCAGTGCCTCACCCGGCCGCGCCAGGCCGACCAGCGCCACGCCCAGCGTGATGCCGACCACCCCGAGCCACGCCGTCGCGCTGAGCGACTCGCCGATGAACGGGGCACTGCCCAGCGCCACCAGCAGCGGCGCGAAGCCGCGCATGATGGGGTAGGTCAGGCCGAGTTCGCCGTGCTCGTAGGCGCCGGCCAGCGCCACGTAGTACGCGATGTGGATCAGCAGCGACGCGGCGATGAAAGGCCAGCTCGCCGGCGCCGGCAGCCCGAACCAGAGCGCGAAAGGCAAGGCGATGAGCGCACCCAGCCCGTGCACCAGCGCCGTGTCCACCGCCTTGTCGCCGCTCGACTTGACGAGTGCGTTCCAGCCCGCGTGCAGCAGGGCGCCGAACAGCACCGCCAGCACGATCGGCCACGTCAGGCTCATCGCAGCGTGCAGCGTGCGGCCCGTTGCAGAAAGTGGCCCAGCGGCGGCGTGGGCGCGCCGGCCGTCTTGGCCAGATCATCCCAGATGCGCAGCCGCACCGCGTCGGCAGCGCCCGTCTGCGCGATGAAGGCGGCGCCCTGTGCCGCATCGAAGACCCCGCCCTGCAGCACCAGGCTGCGTTTCGAATCGTCCGACAGCGCTTCGTGGTAACCCGCCCGCGTGGCGCAGAGGTAACGCTTGGCGTCCACGTGGAGCTGGATGCAGCCGCGCACACGATCACCGAACAGGCCGCGCAGGAAGGGCAGCGCGGCGTACTGGTGCACATCGTCCACGCCCCGCATCGAGGGCGTCTCGCCCAGGTCGTGCAGCAGGTGACCGAGGTCGTGCAGCAGGCAGGCGGTGACGAGTTCGTCGTCGGCGCCCGAGGCTTCGGCCAGCGTCGCCGTCTGCAGCGCGTGTTCGAGCTGCGTCACCGGCTCGCCGGTGTACTGCTCGGCGCCGCGGCGCTGGAAGACAGTCTCGATGTCGTGCAGCGTCAGGCTCATTGCCGGGTATCGTCCAACCCCACCAGTTGCGAATGGCGGATACGCGTGTCCGTCAAGGCACCCGCGGATTCGAGGATCGGGTAGGCGATCGAACACAGGTGCGAGTTGATGCGCTTCAGCTCGCTCAGCAGGTCGAGGTGCAGAGAACTCGTCTCGATGCTCTGCGCCGTGTTGTCCTGCAGCCGCGCGATGTGGTTCGCCGCGTACTCGTGTTCCAGGTCGCGGAAGCGCGCCTTCTCTTCGAGCAGCTTCTGCGCGTCGCGCACGTGGCCGTCGAGGAACACGCTCATGCCCAGGCGCAGGTTGGCGAGCAGGCGCTCGTGCAGGTGGCAGATCTCGGCCATGCCGGCCTCGGAGAAGCTGCGGTTCTTGCGGATCTTCTTGTCCTCCACGTCCTGCAGCACCCGTTCGATCGTGTCACCGATCTGCTCCATGTTGATCGTGAACGAGACGATGTCGGTCCAGCGCCGGCTCTCGCGCTCGCTCAGTGCCTCGCGCGAGATCTGCGTCAGGTAGAACTTGATCGCCGAGTACAGCTCGTCGACGGTGTCGTCCAGTCGGCGCAGCTTCTCGGCGAGTTCGAGGTCGTTGTTGCGGATCACCGGCAGCATGCCGCGCAGCATCGTTTCCACCACGTCGGCCTGGTGCAGCGCTTCGCGCGCGGCGCTGCTGATGGCCAGCGACGGCGTGGCTAGCGCGACCGGGTCGAGGTGGCGCGGTCGGTCGCCCGTGCCGGGGCCCGGCGCAGGCAGCCAGCCGTCCACGAGCCTGGCCACCGCGCCCGTCAGCCCGATGAAGAGCAGCGCCAGCGTGACGTTGAAAGCCAGGTGGAAGACGACGACCTGCTGATGTACCTCGCCCGTGATCTGCTGCAGCAGGGGGTGGGCGTACTGCAGCAGCGGGATCGCGAAAAGCGCGCCCGTGACCTTGAAGATCAGGTTGCCGAGCGGCAGGCGCCGGGCCTGCGGCGCGGCGTTGGCCGTGGCCAGCAGCGCGAGCACGCCGCTGCCGACGTTGGCCCCGAGCACGAGCCCCAGCGCCACCGCCACCGGCACGATGCCCGACGCCGCCAGCGTCGCGGTGAGCAGCACGATCGCCAGGCTGGAATACGCCATCACCGTGAGCGCGGCGCCGACGACGATGTCGAGCAGCACCTCGTTCGGCAACGCGACCAGCAGCGCACGCACCGCGGGCGACTCGGTGAGCGGCCTGGTCGAGCCCACGATCAACTGCAATGCCAGCGTGATCAGACCCAGGCCGATGAGCACCCGCCCGATGCGGCCGGCGCCGCTGTTCTGGCGTGCCGTGAACATCACCACGCCGACGAAGATCAGCAGCGGCGACAGCCACGACAGGTCGAAGGAATAGACCAGCGCCATCAGCGAGGTGCCAACATCGGCGCCCAGCATCACCGCCAGCGCGGCGCTTGTGGCCACCAGCCCCTTGCCTGCGAACGACGCCAGGATCAGGCAGGTGGCGGTGCTCGATTGCACCACCCCGGTCACGCCCATGCCCGCAAGGAACGCGCTGAAGCGGTTGCTGAAACTGCGCGACAGGACGCGGCGCAGGTCTTCACCGAACACCCGCAGCATGCCGGTGCGCACGATGTGCGTGCCCCAGACGAGCAAAGAGATCGCGGCGAGCAGGTTCAGTAAGTGGATCATCCCGCCTCAACGACTCACAGCCATGGGAGCGAATAGGTCTTGGTGTTGGTGAAGCTCTTGATGGCCTCCTGCACGCCTTCCTTGTAACCCAGGCCCGAGTCCTTGATGCCACCAAATGGGGTCAATTCCAGCCGGTATCCGGGCACCTCGCGCACGTTGACGCTGCCCACCTGCAACTCGTTCACGAAGCGGGTGATGTGATCCAGCCGGTTGGTGCAGACCGACGACGACAGGCCGTAGGCGGTGCCGTTGCTGATCGCAATGGCTTCATCGATGTTGGCGAAGGTGACGATGGGCGACACGGGGCCGAAGGTCTCTTCGTGCACCACCGTCATCTGGGGACGGACGCGGTCGAGCACGGTGGGCGCGTAGAGCGCGCCTTCGCGCCGGTGGCCGGCCAGCAGTCGGGCGCCCTGTGCCACCGCCTCGTCCACCCGCGCCGCAAAGAGGCGCGCCGCGCTCTCGTCGATCACCGTGCCCATCTCCGTCTTCGGGTCAGCGGGATCGCCGAAGCGCCACGCGCGGGTCTTGTCGACCACCAGGTCGGTGAACTGCTGCGCCACCTTCTCGTGCACCAGCATTCGCTTGACCGCGGTACAGCGTTGCCCCGAGTTCTTGTACGAGCCCTGCACCGCGAGGGTCGAGGCTTCGTCGAGGTCGGCATCGTCCATGACGATGATCGGATCGTTGCCGCCGAGTTCCAGCACCATGCGGCGGTAACCGGCCTTCGATGCGATGTATTTCCCGATGGCGACGCCGCCGGTGAAGGTGACCAGATCCACCGCCGGGTTCGTGATCAGTTCGTCGGCGATCTCGCGCGGGTCGCCGGTGATCACGCTCAGCATCTCGGGTGGCAGGCCCGCCTCGTACAGGATGTCGGCAAAAAAGTAGGCCGACAGCGGCACCTTCTCCGACGGCTTGAGCACCATGCGGTTGTTGGTCGCGACCGACGGCACGACCTTGTGTGCAACCTGGTTCATCGGGTGGTTGAAGGGCGTGATCGCGGTGATCACCCCCAACAGCGGGTCCTTCTGCGTGTAGACCCGTCGCTTGCGGCCGTGCGGCGTGATGTCGCAGGAGAAGGTCTGCGCGTCGTCGCGCAGGCACTCGTTGGCGCCAAACATCAGGACGTCGGCGACGCGGCCCGCCTCGTAGGTGCTGTCCTTCAAGCACAGCCCACTCTCGGCGGTGATCAGCGCGGCGATCTCGGGCGTGCGTTCACGCACGATGGCGGCGGCCCTGTTCAGGATGTTGGCGCGCTCGAAGCGGCTGAGCCTGGCCTTGTAAGCCTGCGCGATGGCGAAGGCTGCGCGCACTTGTTCGAGCGTGGCACTGGGCACCGTGCCGACGAGTTCCCGCGTGTAGGGATTGCGGACCTCGATCGTGCACTCGCCGGCGACACGCTCGCCGCCGATGCGCAGCGCCTCAACCCGCATGGTTCAGCGCCAGATCGAAGGCATCGAAGTTGCGCCAGCGCCGCTGCGCATCCAGGCCCTCGATGCGCCGGTTCAGGATCAAAGGCACACGCTGCTCGGAAACCCCGCCGTGCGAACGCAGCGGGACTTCCAGCGCCGACAGGTCGTGGCGCGACGCCGAAGTGCCGATCACCACCGAGCGCTCCGAGACGACGACCAGATCGCCGATGCGGTCCGCCGGCAGTTCGAACTGGGCGGCAGCGGCTTCGCGTGTGAGCACCGTCTCGAGGCCACGCTGCGGGGCGAGCCGCGCCGCCAGCGCCGCCGCGTCCACGCCCGCGGGCAGGTAGACCGTCGCGAACGACCCGAGTGCGCCGTGGTGCACCACGTACGGGTCGGTGATCGGCAGGATCACCCGCGCGGCGCTGGTGCCCAACCAGCCGTCGAGCAGGTCCTGCAGGTAGATCACGTCGGGCGTCGCGTCCATCTTCACCTTGGCGTTCATGCCGTGGTCGGCCGTGAGCGCGATCACGCAGCCTATCGCGTCGAGCGCGCCCAGGTAGCGGTCCATCATCGCGTAGAAGTCGTTGGCGCCTTCGGTGCCCGGCGCGTGCTTGTGCTGGATGTAGTCGGTGGTGCTGAGGTACATCACGTCGGGGCGGCGTGTCTGCATCAGCTTGACGCCCGCGGCGAACACGAACTCCGACAGCGCGGCGCTGTAAACACTCGGCAACGGCAGACCGACGAGGTCCAGCACGCCGCTGATGCCATTCTCGGCTTCGGTCACCGCATCTGCGTGCTCGGACGAGAAGCAGATGCCTTTCATGCCGTGGCCGAGCAGGCGGCGCAGCTTGTCCTTTGCCGTGATGACGGCGCAGGACTTGCCGGCATCGGCCAGCGCGGCCAGGATCGTCGGCGCGCGCAGCCACTTCGGGTCGTTCATCATCACCTCGGTGCCCGAGGCGGCATCGTAGAGGTAGTTGCCGCAGATGCCGTGCACACTCGGCGGCGCGCCGGTCACGATCGACAGGTTGTTCGGGTTCGTGAAGCTCGGCACCACACACTCGGCGATCAGCGACGTGCCTTCGGCCAGCGTGCGTTTCAGCCAAGGAGCGTGGCCGTCGAAGACCGCTTGCGCCAGGTAGTCGGGCTCGCAGCCGTCGACACAGACGACGACGGTCGGCGTCTTCGGGAGTTGGTAGCTTCTAGCGTTGACGTTGAGCATGCGGCGCTCCGTTCAGCGTGTCGGCGGCCAGGGGGTTCTGCCGCTTCAGGTGGTTGGTGACCGTGCGGTCCTTGCTTTCCATCACGTGGTCGAACATCGCCTTGCCTGCGGCCTCGGAGTCGCCCGAAGCGATGGCCTTGACGATGCCACGGTGTTCGCCGGCCGAGATGGGCATCAGCCAGCCGTCGGCCAGGTTCAGGCGCCGGAACAGGCTCAGTTCCTTGATCAGCTTGCGGTAGATCGCGCACAGCTTGCCGTTGCCCGCCATCTCGACCAGCCGGTCGTGGAACTGCAGGTTCAGCAGGTGGTAGCCGCGTGTGTCTTCGGCCTTCACGGCGCGCTCCATCGCATCGACCAGCGCGCGCACTTCCTTCAGTTGCGCCGGCGTGATGCGTTCGGCCAGCTGGCGACCGACCAGTTCGTCCATCGCCGCGCGCAGGTCGAAGATCTCGACCGCCTCTTCGATCGCGATGTCGCGCACGAAGACTCCGCGGTTCTTTTCGGTGCGCACCAGGCCGGCCTCTTCGAGCATGCGAAAGGCTTCGCGCAGCGGCCCGCGTGAGACGCCCAGGCGCGCCGCCAGCGCCATCTCGGTCAGCTTGGCGCCGGGGGCAAGCTCGCCCGACAGGATCATGCGTTCGAGTTCGCCCTGCACCACGCTCGTCAGCGAGTTGGTCTGCAGCAGCGTGATCGTGGGGTGCGTCGGCTGCGCCGCCAATGACGCCGCAGCCCCTTGGGCCTTCATGCCTGCATTGGATCGCCACTGGCGATAATTGTCAACAATAGACAAACTACCGTTGACACGCCGGAAGGGGGCGGGCAGGATGCTTGCTAGGAACTGTGCTGTGCCACCGTGTCATCGGGCGGTCACGGCCCGAATGACACCATCGAAGGTTTCCCCGCCCACGTCCTCTTCCAGGAGCCCCCATGCGAATCACCCCCCTCCCGTTTGTCGCCACCCTGCTGCTGGCCTTGGCCGCCGGTGGCGCGGCCGCACAGAAGACGCAGTTGCTCGTCTACACCGCCCTCGAGACCGACCAGCTGAAGGCCTACCAGGAGGGCTTCAACAAGGTCGAGCCCAACATCGAGATCAAGTGGGTGCGCGACTCCACGGGTGTGATCACCGCCAAGCTGCTGGCCGAAAAGGCCAATCCGCAGGCCGACGCCGTGATGGGCGTGGCGGCGTCCAGCCTGGCGCTGCTCGACAAGAACGGCATGCTCGAGCCCTACGCGCCGCTGAACCTGGACGCGATCATGGCCAAGTTCCGCGACAAGAAGAGCCCGCCCGCCTGGTTCGGCATGGACGTGTGGGGCGCCACGGTGTGCTTCAACACCGTGGAAGCGCAGAAGAAGGGCATCCCCAAGCCCGAGACCTGGAAAGACCTGCTCAAGCCGGCCTACAAGGGCCAGATCGTGATGCCCAACCCGGCGTCCTCGGGCACTGGCTTCTTTGACGTCGCGGCCTGGCTCACGCTCTGGGGTGACGACGACGGCAAGGGCGGTGGCTGGAAGTACATGGACGGCCTGCACGAGAACATCGCGCAGTACACCCACTCGGGCAGCAAGCCCTGCAACATGGCGTCGGCCGGCGAATTTGTCGTCGGCATCTCTTTCGAGTACCGCGCCAACGCCAACAAGGCCAAGGGCGCGCCGATCGACCTCGTCTTCCCGAAGGAAGGCCTGGGCTGGGATCTGGAGGCGTTTGCGATCCACAAGGGCACGAAGAACATCGCGGCCGCCAAGAAACTGGCTGACTGGGCGTCGAGCAAGGACGCGATGCTGCTCTACGGCAAGAACTTCGCCATCACCGCGCAGCCGGGTGTGGCGGCGCCACTGGCCAATGTGCCCAAGGACTACGAAGCACGTCTCGTGAAGCTGGACTTCGCAGCCACTGCAGAAAGTCGCGAGCGGGTGCTGGCCGAATGGACCAAGCGCTACAACGCCAAGACCGAGAAGCGTTGATCAGGTCATGGCCGAGCCGTTCCTTCGCCTGAAGGGGATCACCAAGCGGTTCGGCGACTTCCAGGCGCTGAAGGGCGTCGATCTCGAGATCGAGAAAGGCGAGTTCGTCTGCTTCCTCGGCCCCTCGGGCTGCGGCAAGACGACGCTGCTGCGCATCATCGCCGGGCTCGAAGCGCAGAGCGCGGGCAGCATCGAACAGGCGGGTCGCGACATCTCGCGCCTGCCGCCGGCGCAGCGCGACTACGGCATCGTGTTCCAGAGCTACGCGCTGTTTCCCAACCTGAGCGTGGCCGACAACGTGGCCTACGGGCTGGTCAACCGCAAGGTGCCGAAGGCGCAGGCGCGCGCACGTGTGACCGAACTCGTCAAGCTGGTCGGCCTGCCCGGCAGTGAAGACAAGTTCCCGGCGCAGTTGTCCGGCGGCCAGCAGCAGCGCATCGCGCTCGCGCGGGCGCTGGCCACCTCGCCCGGATTGCTGTTGCTGGACGAGCCGCTGTCGGCGCTGGACGCCATCGTGCGCGTCCACCTGCGCCAGGAGATCCGCAGCCTGCAGCGCAAGCTGGGTGTCACCACCATCATGGTCACGCACGATCAGGAAGAGGCGCTCTCGGTGGCCGACCGCATCGTCGTCATGAACCATGGCGCGATCGAGCAGGTGGGCACGCCGATGCAGGTCTACCGCGACCCGGCCACACCCTTCGTCGCCGACTTCGTGGGCCGCATCAACGTGCTACCCGCACATGCCGAGAGCGGCCACCGCGTGCGTGTCGGCGCCACCGCCTTCGATTGCGCCCACGACTGCGCCGACGGCAGCGAGGTCAAGATCTACCTGCGCCCCGAGGACGTGCTGGCGCGCCCGATAGTGGCCGGCGACAGCAACGTCTTCGACGCGCAGATCGACAAGATCGAGTTCCTCGGGTCCTACTGCCTCGTTCGCGTGAACAGCCCCGCGCTCGGCGAACACCGGCTCACGGTCTACCTGTCGCTCAACTTCCTGGCCGAGCACCAGTTGGAGGTCGGCGGCCGGTTACCGCTGCGGCTGATGCCTGAGCGGATGAGATTGTTCGCATAGAGCCCGTTCGCGCTGGACTATGACTGCCCTGGCCGCGCCCCGCCCCCACACCGCCGTGCGGCTGCGCGCCACCGCCAGCGACCGCATCGCCTGGCTCGCACTCGCTGTGGTCGCCCTGCTGCTGCTGACCTTCCTGGCCGCGCCGCTGCTGGCGATCCTGCTCAAGGCGGTGCAGGACAACGAAGAGCGATTCGTAGGCTTGGCCAACTTCATCAGCTATGCCCGGACGCCGGCGCTGTTGCAGTCGCTGTGGAACAGCCTGTGGGTGTCGGGTGTGGTGACCCTCGTCACCGTGCCGGCGGCCTTTGCCTTCGCCTACGCGCTCACACGCAGCCGCATGCCGTTCAAGCCGGTCTTTCGCGGCATCACGCTGATCCCGCTGCTGGCACCGAGCCTGCTGTCGGCGATCTCGCTGATCTACTGGTTCGGCAACCAGGGCGTGCTGAAGAGCTGGCTCACCGGACTGGGCATCGAAGAGATCTACGGCGCACCGGGCATCGTGCTGGCCGAGATCTTCGCGGTCTTCCCGCACGCGTTGATGATCCTGGTGACCGCGCTCACCGCTGCCGACGCGCGCCTCTATGAAGCCGCCGATTCGATGGGCACGCGCCCGGCGCGCAAGTTCTTCACCATCACGTTGCCCGGCGCCAAGTACGGCCTCATCAGCGCGAGCCTGGTCGTCTTCACGCTCGTCATCACCGATTTCGGCATCCCCAAGGTCATCGGCGGCAACTTCAACGTGCTCGCCACCGACGTCTTCAAGCTCGTCATCGGGCAGCAGGACTTCCAGCGCGGCGCCGTCGTAGCGATCCTCTTGCTGGCGCCCGCGGTGCTGACCTTCGCCGTCGACCACCTGGTCAGCGCCAAGCAGACCGCGATGCTCACCGCGCGCGCCGTGCCCTACCGGCCCAAGCGCGACCCGCTCTTCGACGCGCTCATGACGGCGTACTGCGTCGTCGTCGCGCTGCTGATGCTGGCGATGCTGGGCATGGCGATCTTTGCGTCCTTCGCCAGCTTCTGGCCCTACAACCTCACGCCCAGCCTGCGCCACTACACGATGGGCCTGTTCGACGCCGAGGTCGGCGAAGGTTTTGTCAACAGCCTGGCACTGGCCGCCGGCACTGCCGTCTTCGGCACCGCGCTCGTCTTCAGCGGCGCCTACCTGCTGGAGAAGACCCACGGCGCCAGCCCGCTGCGCACCGGAGTACGGCTGCTCGCGATGCTGCCGATGGCGGTGCCGGGCCTGGTGCTGGGCCTGGGCTACATCTTCTTCTTCAACGAGCCCGGCAATCCGCTCAACGGGCTCTACCACACGATGGCGTTGTTGACCCTGTGCACCATCGTCCACTTCTACACCACGGGCCACCTCACCGCGGTGACGGCGCTGAAGTCGCTCGACGCCGAGTTCGAGGCCGTGTCGGCGTCACTGAAGGTGCCGTTCTACAAGACCTTCTGGCGCGTCACCTTACCGATCTGCACCCCGGCGCTGGTGGACATCGCACGTTATTTCTTCGTCAATGCGATGACGACGATCTCGGCCGTGGTGTTCCTTTATTCACCCGAAACCAAGGTCGCGTCGATCGCGATCCTCAACCTCGACGAAGCCGGCGAAATGGGCGCCGCCGCCGCCTGCGCAATCATGATCGCCGCCGCCTCGACCGTGGCGACGCTGCTGTTCTGGCTGCTGGCGCGGTACGTCGAGCGGCGCACCCAGGCCTGGAAGGCTTGATGTGACTCCGCACCTGGATCACCGCTTGCTTCGCTCACTTGCCACCACGGAGCCATGACATGGACCGCGACCGCATCCTCCTGACCCCCGGCCCGCTCACCACGACGTTGCGCACCAAGCTTGCGATGCTCAAGGACTGGGGCAGCTGGGACGCCGACTTCAACGCCGTCACCGCCAGCGTGCGCAAGCGCCTGCTCGGCATCGTCGATGGGCACGACACGCATGTCGTCGTCCCCTTGCAGGGCAGCGGCACCTTCAGCGTCGAGGCCGCGGTGGCCACCGTCGTACCGCGCGACGGCCACGTGCTCGTGCTCGACAACGGCGCCTACTGCAAACGTGCCGCCAAGCTGACGCAGATGATGGGCCGGCGTGCCAGCGTGATGGCTTTTGCCGAAGACGAGCCCGTGTCGGCCGCTGCGCTCGACGCACGCCTCAAAGCGGTGGACAGCGTCACCCACGTCATCCTGATCCACTGCGAAACCGGCACCGGGGTCGAGAACCCGCTCGCCGCGGTCGCCGCGGTGTGCGAGCGCCACGGCAAGGGCCTGATCGTCGACGCGATGAGCAGCTTCGGCGCGCTGCCGATCGACGCGCGCAGCGTGCGCTTCGACGCGCTGGTCGCCGCCAGCGGCAAGTGCCTGGAAGGGGTGCCCGGCATGGGCTTCGTCTTCCTGCGCAAGGCGATCCTCGACGGCTGCGCCGGCCACAGCCAGAGCCTGGCGATGGACCTGCACGACCAGCATGTCTACATGGAAAAGACGGGCCAGTGGCGCTTCACGCCGCCGACGCATGTGCTGGTGGCGCTGTCGGAGGCGATCGCGCAGTTCGTCGAAGAAGGCGGCCAGCCGGCGCGGCTGGCGCGGTACACCGACAACTGCCGCACGCTCATCGACGGCCTGGGCCAACTCGGCTTCAAGCCCTTCCTGAAGCGCGAAGTGCAGGCGCCGATCATCGTCACCGTGCACGCGCCGGCGCATGCGAACTACGAGTTCAAACGCTTCTACGAGGGCGCCAAGGCACGCGGCTTCCTGCTCTACCCCGGCAAGCTGACGCAGCTCGAGACCTTCCGTGTCGGCTGCATCGGCGCGATCGGTTCACTTGAGATGATGCAGGCCGTGAACGCCATCGAAGCCACACTGCACGAGATGGGCATCCCCGACGGCAGCCCGGCACTCTGAGGACACCCCATGGCCACGCGCGCCCCGAAAGAACACCCCGCCGTCGCGGCGATCCGCAGCGCCGACGTCGGCAAGGTCAAGGTCGCGGTGAGCGACATCGACGGCATCCTGCGTGGCAAGTACCTGCACCGCGACAAGTTCTTCGGCGCCGCCGAGCCCTACCCCGGCGGCGGCTTCGGCTTCTGCGACGTTGTCTTCGGCTGGGACTTGCAAGACGTCTGCTACGACAACACGCAGGTCACCGGCTGGCAGCACGGCTTCCCCGACGCACTCGCACGCATCGACCTCGCCACTGCGCGCCACGTGCCCTGGGACCACGGCGTGCCCTTTTTCCTCGGCGAGTTCGTCAACGCCGACGGCAGCCCGTATGCGGTGTGCCCGCGCCAGACGCTAAAGCGCGTGCTCAAGCGCGCCGCCAAGCTCGGTGTCCTGCCGATGGCGGGCATGGAGTTCGAGTGGTTCAACTTCGCCGAGACGCCGCAGAGCTGGGCCGCCAAACAAGGCGTGGCGCCCACGAACCTGACACCCGGCATGTTCGGTTATTCGCTGCTGCGCATGGCCGACAACAATGCTTTCTTCAACGCGTTGATGGACGAGATGGCGGCCTTCGGCGTGCCGATCGAGGGACTGCACACCGAGACCGGCCCGGGTGTGTACGAAGTCGCCATCGCCTTCAGCGAAGCACTGGAACAGGCCGACCGCGCGATCCTCTTCAAGACCGGCGCGAAGGAGATCGGCAAGCGTTTCGGCGTCATGCCCAGCTTCATGGCCAAGTGGAGCGCACAGTACCCGGGCTGCTCGGGGCACGTGCACCAGAGCTTGTCCGACGGCAAGAAGAACCTCTTCTATGACCCCAAGGGCCGGCGCTCGATGAGCAAGCTCTTCGAGAGCTACCTCGCCGGCCAGGTCGCCTGCCTGATGGACTTCGCGCCGATGTTCTGGCCCACCGTCAACAGCTACAAGCGCCTCGTCGACGGCTTCTGGGCCCCCGTCAAGGCGACCTGGGGTTTCGACAACCGGACCGCGAGCTTCCGCGTCATCAGCGGCAGCCCCAAGGCCACGCGGCTGGAAACCCGCTGCCCCGGCGCCGACGTGAACCCGTACCTCGCGATGGCCGCCGTCATCGCCGCCGGGCTGCACGGGGTCGAGAAAGGCTTGAAGCTCAACGCGCCGCCGATCACCGGCACCAACCAGGGGGCCGACGACGTCCCGCGCGCGCCGCGTTCGCTGATCGAGACGACGCAGAACTTCCGCCGCAGTGCGATCGCCCGCGACTGGCTCGGCGACACCTTCGTCGAGCACTTCGCCGCGACACGCGAGTGGGAGCACCGGCAGTGGCAGGACGCGGTGACGGACTGGGAATTGAAGCGCTACTTCGAGATCATCTGAACGGGCGCGGCTTTGCACTCCGCTGCCGGCAAGCAAGACACACGACACCCATGACCATCACCCGCTTCTCCTTCCCCACCGCCATCCACTTCGGTGCCGGCGCGCGCAAGCTGGTGGCGGCGCACCTGCTCGAACAAGGCGTGAAGCGCCCGCTCATCGTCACCGACCGCGCCCTCGCCGCACTGCCGGTGATGGCCGAGTTCAGGGCCCACCTTGGTGACCTCCAAGTCGCCACCTTCGACGGTGTCTTCGGCAACCCCACCTGCGCGCAGGTGATGGCCGGCGCCGCGGCCTTCAAGGCACATGGAGCCGACGCCGTCATCGGCTTCGGTGGTGGTGCCGCGCTCGACGTCGCCAAGGTCGTCGGTCTGATGGCGGTGCACGAAGGCGACGTGCTCGAGTACGTGTGGGACCACCCGACCGTGCGTTCCATCGTCAACGAGCTGCCCTACATGGTGGCGCTGCCCACCACCTCGGGCACCGGTTCCGAGGTCGGTCGCTCGTCGGTGGTATCCGAGAACGACAACCACCACAAACGCACCGTCTTCAGCGCGAAGATCCTCGCCAGGGCCGTGTTCGCCGACCCCGAACTGACACTCGGCCTGCCGCCGGCGGTCACCGCCGCGACCGGCATGGACGCGCTCACGCACAACATCGAAAGCTACCTCTCGCCGGCCTACCACCCACTGTGCGACGGCATCGCGCTCGAAGGCCTGCGCATCGGCGCACGGGCAATCGTCACCGCCGTCAACGAGCCCGGCAACCTGCAGGCCCGTGCCGACATGATGATGAGCTCGATGATGGGTGCCATCGCCTTCCAGAAGGACCTCGGCTCGGTACACGCCTGCGCCCACGCGCTGGGCGCCGTGTGCGACATGCACCACGGCCTGGCCAACGCGCTGATGATCGACACCGTGCTGGCCTGGAACCACGAGGTGGTGCCGCAGAAATTCGACGAGCTCGCCCACGTGGCCGGCGTCAGCGGCGGCGGCTACGCCTTCATCGCCTGGCTGCGCCACCTGAAGCTGCAGATCGGCATTGCGGGTGGCCTGGCTTCACGCGGCGTGACACGTGAACACCTGCCCAAGCTGGTGCCGCTCGCCGCGACAGACTTCACCGGCCAGACCAACCCCCGCCCGGCGGCGGCGGCGGACTACGAGCGGCTGTTCGTGCAGGCGATGTAGGTTCATGGCCTCTGCCAAACCGCTCTTGATCGGCGTCTCCGCCCGGATCTACTACCCCGGCTCGCAAGGCGCGTTGCCCGGAGTGTTCACGAAGACACTGCACTACCTGGAACAGGCGGTCGCGCACTGGGTGCTCGGCGGGCACGCGATGGCGGTGATGATCCCGGCCGTCACCAAGGACAGCATCGTCGAGCGCAGCGACCTCAACCTGCACGACTACGCGACCGCACTCGACGGCCTGGTGTTGCAGGGCGGCAACGACGTCGCGCCCGAGAGCTACCGCGAAGCGCCGCTCGACGCTGCCTGGGCCGGCGACGCGGTGCGCGACCGCTACGAGATCGAACTCATCGACGCTTTCGTGCAGGCCGGCAAGCCGGTCTTCGGCATCTGCCGCGGGCTGCAGCTGCTGAACGTGATGTTCGGCGGCACGCTGCTGCAGGACATCCCCACGCAGCGCCCCGAGTCGCTTGCACACCGCGAGCCGGGGCACTACGAACGCCACTTCCACACCATCGACATCGAGCCCTGCACACGCCTCGCCGGGCTGTACCCGGGCCTGCGCCGCGCCACCGTCAACAGCATCCATCACCAGGCGATCAAGGACCTGGCGCCCGGCTTCGTCGTCGAGGCGCGCTGCCCCGAGGACGGCATGATCGAAGCCGTGCGTCGTAGCAGTGGCCCGAGCTACATCGCCGCGGTGCAGTGGCACCCCGAGTTCCACGACCGCGGCGATCCCGCCACCATCGACGACACGCCGATGCTCAACGACTTCCTCGCCGCGGCACGCGCTGCGCGCGGCTGACCCCCCCATGCCGACACTCCAGATCCACAACCCCGCCACCGGCGCGCTGATCGACGAGATCCCGGCCGACGGCCCGGCATCGGTCGCGGCCAAGGCGGCTGCGGCGCGCGCCGCGCAACCCGGATGGGCCGCGCTGACGATGCACGAGCGGCTGGCCGCGATCCAGCGCTTTCGTGCCGGGCTGGTGGCCGAGATCGACACGCTCGCCGCCACGCTGACGGCCGAGACCGGCAAGCCGATCAGCCAGGCGCGCAACGAACTCAACGGCCTGCTGCCGCGCATCGACTTCTTCCTCGAGCAGGCCGAAGGCACGCTGCGCGACGAACACGTCTTCAGCGGCGCCGGCATGCACGAGAAGATCTCGCACGTCCCGCTCGGCGTGGTGGCCAACATCTCGGCATGGAACTACCCCTACTTCGTCGGCTGCAACGTCATCGTGCCGGCACTGCTGGCCGGCAACGCGGTGCTCTACAAACCGAGCGAACACGCTGCGCTGACCGGCCTGCACATCGCGCGCCTGCTGCATGCGGCCGGTGTGCCCACCGCGGCGATGCAGGTGCTCGTCGGCGCAGGCGAAGTGGGCACCGCGCTGCTCGAACAACGCATCGACGGCCTCTTCTTCACCGGCAGCCACGCCACCGGCCAGCGCATCGCGGTGGCGCTCGCGCCGCGTCTGGTGAAGGTGCAGCTGGAACTCGGCGGCAAGGACCCGAGCTACGTGCGCGCCGACGCCGATCCGAAGGCCGCCGCCGAGAGCCTGGCCGACGGTGCGATGTACAACACCGGCCAGAGCTGCTGCTCGGTCGAGCGCATCTACGTGCATGCGTCGCTGCACGACGCTTTCGTCGAACACTTCGTCGCCGCCGTCGCCGGCTTCAAGCGCGGCGACCCGACCGACCCCGCCACCTACATCGGCGCCATCACGCGCGCGCCGCAGTTGGCCGTGCTCGAAGCGCAGGTCGCCGACGCGCTGGCCAAGGGCGCGCGCCTGCATTGCGGCGGCCGGCGTCTGCCTGGCCCCGGCCACTGGTTCGAGCCCGCGGTGCTGACGAATGTCGACCACACGATGGACCTGATGCGCGAAGAGAGCTTCGGCCCCGTGATCGGGATTCAACGCGTGGCCAGTGACGACGAAGCCATCGCGCTGATGAACGACACGCGCTACGGCCTCACGGCCGGCATCTACACCCGCGACGAAGTCCGTGCCGAGGCACTGCTCTCACGGGTCAACGCCGGCAGCGTGTACTGGAACTGCTGCGACCGCGTCAGCCCGCGCCTGCCGTGGTCCGGGCACGGTGACTCGGGCGTCGGCCTGACGCTGTCCACGCGCGGCATCGAAGCGTTCACGCGGCCCAAGGCCTGGCACCTGCGCTCGCCTTGAAGGCCATGAAACTGGCTCTCTTCGACCTGGACCAGACGCTGCTCTCCGGCGACAGCGACGTGTTGTGGTGCCGCTTCCTGGTCGAGCATGGTGTGCTCGAACGCAGCCTGCTCGAGCGCAACGACGAGATGGCGGCGCGTTATGCCGACGGCACCGTCACGCCGGCCGCGTTCTGCAACTTCTTCGCCTCGACGCTGGCCGGGCACGACAGCGCGCACTGGGCGCCGTGGCGCGAGCGCTTCCTGCAGGACGTGGTCCGGCCCCGCATCCCTGCCGACGCACGCGCGCTGCTTCAACGCCACCGCGATGCCGGCGACACGCTCCTGCTCACGACGGCCACCAACCGTGTCCTGACCGAGCTCACGGCCGCCGACCTCGGCATCGAACACCTGCTCGCGACCGAGCTCGAAGAGCGCGACGGCGTCTACACCGGCCGCATCCGCGGCAAGCCCAACATGCGCCGCGGCAAGCTCGAGCATCTGCTGGCGTGGCTGGCGGCCAGCGGTCGGCCCGCCACGCGGCTGAAATACGCCACGTTCTACAGCGACTCGATCAACGACCTGCCGCTGTTGAGCGCCGTCGGGCACCCGATCGCGGTCGACCCCGATGCTCGCCTGGAGTCGGCGGCGCGCCGCCATCTGTGGCCAATCCTGCGCTTGGAGCGCGGCAACTTCCGGGACAGCGCATGAAACTTCGGCTCATCCACCTGCTGCTCTGGGCCTGGTTGTGCGGCAGCGCTGCGCAGGCCGCCCCGCTGCGCATCGCCACCGCCTTCGATCCGCAGACGATGGACCCGCATGCGCTGGCGCTGCTGTACCACTCGCGTGTGGCGTTCCAGGTCTACGACTCGCTCGTGCACCGCGACGCGCAGTTCAAGCTCGAACCCGGCCTGGCCACCGCGTGGCAGATGAGCGGCCCGACGGTCTGGCGCTTCAAGCTTCGCAGCGGCGTCACGTTCCACGACGGCACGCCGTTCACGGCCGACGACGTGGTGTTCTCGATCGGCCGCGCGATGGCCGCGCCGTCGCAGCGCAGTTTCCAGTTGAAGGGCGTGGCGGCCGCGAAGAAGGTCGATGAGCTCACGGTCGACATCCAGGTCGAGGCGCCCGATGCGGTCCTGCCCGAAAAACTCGTCTTCCTGCCGATGATGAGCCGGGCCTGGAGCGAAACACACGGCGTGCAGAAAAGCCAGGACTTCAACGGTAAGCAGGAGACCTACGCCGTGCGCAACGCCAACGGCACCGGTGCCTACCGGCTCGAGCGCTACGAGCCCGACGTGCGCACCGTGCTCAAGCGGCACCCGGGCTGGTGGGGCCGCGCCGACGCACGCAGCGGCAACGTCGACGAGGTGAGCTTCGTCACGATCAAGAGCGACGCCACCCGGCTGGCCGCACTGGCCTCGGGGGAGGTCGACCTCGTGCTGGACCCGCCTTACCAGGACATCGGTCGCCTGCAGCGCGACACCCGCGTTGCGCTCGCACAGACGGCCGACATCGGCCAGCAGTACCTCACCTTCGACCAGGCGCGCGACGAACTCGCCGACAGCGACGTGAAGGGCCGCAACCCCTTCAAGGACCTGCGTGTCCGCCAGGCCGTGTACCACGCGATCAACATCCAGCTCATCATCGACAAGGTGCTGCGCGGTCAGGCCCAGCCCACCGGCGCCTTCCTGTCGACGCTGGTCGACGGCGCCTTGCCCGAGCTCGACAAACGCCTGCCCTACGACCCCGCACGCGCCAAGGCGCTGCTCGCCGAGGCCGGCTACCCGAACGGCTTCGGCGTCACGCTCGACTGCGTCAACGTGGCCTGGCGCGAGAACGTCTGCCAGGCCGCCGCCGCGATGCTGACGCAGGCGGGCATCCGCACCACCTTGCGTTCGAGCCCGACGAACCAGTTTTTTCCCAAGCTGAGCCAGGGCACCGGCAGCTTCATCGAATACGGCTGGACCGCCAGCCCTGACGCCTGGGGCTCGCTCAACGCCCTCTTCCGCACCTTCGACAGAACGGGGCTCGGCACCTTTAATGCCGGGCGCTACAGCAACCCCAGGCTCGACGTGCTGATCGACAACATCCGCGTCGAGCCCGACCCGACACGCCGGCGTGCGATGGTCGGCGTGGCGCTGCGGCTGATTGGCGAAGACCTGCCCTACGTGCCGCTCTACCGCCGCACGCTGACCTGGGCCTTCGCGAAGAAGGTGTCGCTCGTGCAGTGGCCCAATGACGTCATCGAGCTGCGCTGGGTCAAGGTGAAGTAGCCCCTGCCGCTCAGGGCCGGCACCACTGCTTTTCGCAAGGCACGCCGTCGCGGTTGCCGTCCATCTTGACGCCCGGGCAGTGGCGCAGGAAGTAGGTCGCTTCGGCGCAGGAACTCATCTGCGAACAATGGGTGCGCCCGTCGCAGCGGTAAGCCGCCGACGTCGCTGCGGCCGGCAAGGTCACTGCCGCCGGCGTGATGTTCACGGCCGACGCTGCGGTCGGAGGGCACGGCCCGTGGCCGGCACGAAACTCCTTCGGCATCACGGCGCCGGTCTGGCTGTGCAGCCCGCGGCCGAGTGCCTTGGCCATGCGCTCCTGCTTGACGAGCGGCCCGCGGTCCCACTTGGTGCGTGTGCTCCAGGCGTGGCCCTCTTCGACCATGCGCACGTTCACATCGAGCCCGTCGAGCAGCACGCTGCCCAATGTGCGCTGGTAGGTGTCGACCCCCGCGGTGCGCAGCGTGATGCGCTGGCCTTCGACCAGCGCCTTCAGCGCGTCGCGCGACTGCGTGCCCCAGACCTGGCAGATCTCGGGCGCATCGATGCCGGCGAGGCGCACCTCCACCGGGGGCACAGGGAACGTCGGCTGCAGCCACAGGCTGTCGCCGTCGGTGACCTTGGTCACGGTGCCGGCGAGCTCGCGTGGTGGCGCCGCCGTGGCGGCCCAGACCGGCGCCATGGCGATGACCAGGGCCAGCGCCCACCCTTTGCCGATCCAGCGACCATTCATCGTCGACTTCCCTCCCCGTGCCAGATCATCCTCCAGGCCGGCGCCGCGACGCGCCGGAACAACCCAGGCTTTGTGCAGGAGATCCACAGACTGCAGCGGCCGCGCTAACCTCAGCGCATGCGCGTCTTCCTCAGCCACGCGACCGAGAGCAAGCCGCTCGTGCGCGTCATCGCATCGCACTTCCCGCCGCATGTCGACGTCTGGCTCGACGCGAACGAGCTCTCCACCGGCGCCGGGCTGCCCGAGAACATCGAACGCGCGATCGACCACGAGTGCGACTACGTGATCGTCTTCGTCGAGGCGAACGCAATCGCCAGCGACTGGGTGCGGCGCGAGGTCGGCATGGCGCTGCGGCGCGAACGCGACCTGAAACGCCCCTTCCTGCTGCCGGTGCTGCTGGAGCCGCTGGCCGAGCAGCTGCCGCAACTCGGCGAGCTGGGTGAACGCATCCACTTCGACGCCACCGACATTTCGCCCGAGGGCCTGGAGGCCGCAGGCGAGCGGCTCTGCGCCGAGCTCTTTGCGCTCGCCAGCCGCCTGATCGAGACCCTGCGGTCGAGCGGGCGCCACCAGATGCTGGCCGAGTTCGCGGCCGACCTCAACGCCTTCAAGCAAAGTGCCTTCCTGTGGATCGGCGAACTGGCCAATCCGCTGGCCGTGCTGTCGAGCAACCTGCCCGCGTTCGAGAACCTGCGCAAGGCGATCGCCGAATACAACCGCGTCGCCGACCCCTTCATCGCCCGGCTGAACGTGCATCGCCAGCGCATCTCGGCGGCGTGGGCCAGCTACCGCGGGTTGACCCAGGACTTTCGCGACCTGACCGAGTTTGCCGAGAACCGTGTCTACCGCGACGCGCTGTTCAAGCTCAACGAAGTGCACGCGATGATCCAGGAACTCGACGTCGCCGGCGGCGCCGAGGCCGGCAAGCTCGCGGCGCTGGAAGCCCGGCGCGACGCACTGCTCGACGCCGCACGCGACGCGCTGCAAACGCTGACGCGGCGCTCGACCCAGGTCATCGCCGAACTCGAGCGCGAGATCTGATGTTCACGCGCCGGCATGCGGTCCTCGGCCTGCTCGCCGCAGCAGCCGGCGGCCATGTCCGCGCGAACCTGCCCGCGCGGCTCGAGTTGCTGCCGACCGGCGACGTGGGCGTGATGCTCGCGGCCCGCGTGACCTTCGGCGCGGAGGCGGCGCTGTTCGTGCTCGACACCGGCGCCACGACGCACCTGATCGACCCCCAACTGGGCACACGGCTCGCGCTCGCCACCGAGTCGAGCGCGATGGTGGCACTGCCGGGCGGGCGCACGCGGGTGCGCCAGGTCACCCTGCCGGCGTTGCGTTTCGGCACCGACGCTGCGTTGCAGTTCGCACCCCAGCGTGCGCTCGAGATCGATCTCGCCGCGCTGCGTGAGGCCAGCGGTGAGGACATCCGCGGGCTGCTCGGCATGCCGCTGTGGTCGCAGCGCCCGACCACCTTCGACCTTGCGCGCCAGGAACTGCGCTTCGACGAACCGGCGCCCGCAGCCGGGCCCGACACCTTCGAGCTGCCGCTGCGGGTCGACGGCGGGCTGCCCACCATCGGCGCTTCGCTCGGTGCCGGCGCCGGGGGCCGCTTCTTGTTCGACACCGGCAACGCGGGCGCCGTGGTGCTGTTCGCGCATTTCGCGCAGACCTTGGCGCGCGATCTGTCGTTGCCCGAGGTGACGGTGCAGGAGCTCGGCGGCGCCGTCACCGCGCGTTACGCCCGCAGCCGCCGCACCACGATCGGCGGCTTCAGCCGCACCGATGTGCCGCTGGCGCTGGAGTTGGGCGCGGCCGCACGCCGGGGCGGCCACTTCGACCGCCTTGCCGGCAGCCTGGGCAACGCGCTCTTCGATGGCGGCAGCGTCTGGCTCGATGTGCGCGGCGGGCGGCTCGTGGTGCAGCACCCCGCAGCAGGCTCGCCGATCCCGGGCGGCTTCGGTCTTGTGCCGCTGGCGCAGGCAGGCGGACTCGTGATCGGCAGCGTCTTCGACGGCGGGCCGGCTGCTCTGGCCGGACTCAGGCCGGGCGACCGGATCGTGAGCACCGACAACGTGGCAGCGCCGGACTCGGCGGCAAGATTCTGGCGCGCCCTGCGTGGCCGCAACGAAGCGGCGCTGGTGCTGGACCGCAGCGGATCGCCGGTGCGGGCCACACTTCAGCGGGCTAGCTTCTTCCCGGGGCTGCCGCCGTGACGCGGGCTACGGGCAAGCGGTTTCCGGGTCGTCGCGCCGACGTTCGAGTTCGAGCGTGTCCTGCCCACCCGTCAAGCGCAGACCCGAAGCGCCGACGTACTCGCCCTGGGCCCAGACCCGGTCACCGATTCTGAAGTTCTTCATGCTGTCGATGGCGCCGGTGCTCGCGTCGCTGTCGACCTGTTCCACCGTGACGGCGTTGCCGGTCGGCGTACCGCTCTTCAATTCACAACCCGCACTGTTGCTGATGAACTTGATGCGCCGGCTGGTCTGTTGGATGTCGACCCAGATGCCGATCGACAGGTTCGGGCTGAACGAGTCGAAGCGCAGCACCACCGTGCCGTCGTCGGAGACCACGCGGTTGACGTTCTCGTAGCGGCCGCGGAAGCAGTTGCCGAGATCCAGGCGGTCGCCGGTGATCCTGCCCGTGACGCCGGCGCAATTGGCGCCGCCCAACGAGCCGCTGTTGACGCGGACCGGGAAGGACTCGTCGAACAGGTTCTCGCCGAGGCCCCCGTTCGCGCCGTCGTCGACCTGGATGTTGATGCCCAGTGGATCGCTGAAGGGGTTGCCTGGGTCGCTCAGGCGCGTTTCGAGCTGGGCCGTTGCAGGATTGGCATCGAGGGTGAAATCACCCCCCGCAGCACCCAGCGCACCCAGCACCGCGATAACGTCACCGCCGCAAGCCGCCACGGCCGCGGCTGCAAGCACACTGCCGCCCCAGACCTTGATCTTGTTCATGACCGACTCTCCATCGCCCGAAGGGGCACGGCACGCTAGCGCTGCGCGGGCCAGCTCACCATCCCTAGCTGGGAACATGCCTCACAAGCGCGATCAGGCCGATGACAGCAGGACCACGCCGACGCCCAGTGCGGCGAGCAGCATCAGCCACAGCACCAGAACCAGCGCCGCGCCCCAGAGCAGGCGTGGCAACTGGCCCCTGCCGGCCTGGGCCTCGCGCAGGCAGCTGTCCCACAGCGGCGTGGGGCTCAGCTTCACCACCAGCGCGATGCCCAGCGGCACGATGACCAGGTCGTCGAGCAGGCCGAGCACGGGGATGAAGTCCGGGATGAGGTCGATCGGGCTCAGCGCGTAAGCCACCACCAGCAGTGCGACGAATTTCGCGATGCGCGGCGTTTGCGGGTGCCTGAAGAGCTTCCACAGCGCGAGTACGCGGGTCGACAGGCCGCCAGCACCCGCTAGCCGGACCCAGCGTTTCCAGGGCTTCATGGCCTCAACGCCTTCTCGGCGTCGGCCAGTATCCGCTCCAGCCGGTCCTTCAGTTTCTCGGTCGTGAGCTGCTCGCGCAACCGTTCGACCATCAGCGCCAGGCTGAAAGGGCTGGGCGCTTTCAGTTCCACCCATTCGACCGGTCTGGCGCTCATGCGCTTCAAGGTGGCACCGAGACGCCCGAGTTCAAGCTCCTGCGCCAGCACCTCGGTCTCGGCCTGCGCGAGCAGGCGGTTGCCGGCGTCGTACTTCCTGAAGACCTGGAAGAACAGGCTCGACGAGGCCTGCAACTGCTTCATGCTCTTGGGTGCGCCGGGGTAACCGCTGAACACCAACCCGGCGACGCGGGCGATTTCTCGGAAGCGCCGCTGCGACAGTTCGCCGCTGTTGAGCGACGCCATCACGTCGTGCAGCAGGTCGGCGCCGGAAAAGACGCTGCCATCGTCGAAGGGCGCCGGGTCGAGCGGCTTCACCGCCAGGATCTCCAGGCCGTAGTCGTTGACGCTGAGCGAAAAGGTGTTCGGCTCGGTGCGCGCGAGGCGCCAGGCCAGCAGCTGCGCCAGGCCGATATGCACGTTGCGCCCGCCGAAGGGGTAGATGAAGAGGTGGTGGCCTTCGCGCGAGGTGAAGCGTTCGATCAGCAGGCGGTTCGATGTCGGCAGCTTCGACAACCGCTGCTGCGCGTTGAGCATCGGCCTCGCGGCCTGCATCTCCGCGTCGGCAAATTCGCCCGCCGCAGCGTCGTCGAGCAGCGCCTGCACCGCGTCCGCCAGCTCGCTGGACAGCGGCATCTTGCTGCCGCCCCAGCTGGGCACCACGCCCTTGGACTTGCTCGCCTTGCGCACATAGGCCGCCATGTCCTGCGTGCGCACGTACTCGAGCACGCGCCCGGCAAAGACAAAACAGTCGCCCTGGTTCAGGCGTGCGATGAAGGTCTCTTCGATCGTACCGATGGTGCCGCCGCTGAGCCACTTCACCTGCATGCTGGCGTCGCTGACGATGGTGCCGACCTGCAGCCGGTGGCGCCGCGCGATGCCGCGGTCGGGCACGCGGTAGACACCGTCGATGCACTGGATGCGGTGGTAGTCGGGGTAGGCAGTGAGACTGTCGCCGCCCCGCTCGCAGAAGGCAAGCGCCCAGTCGAATTCTTCGCGCGTGAGCGCTGCATAGGCGGGCGCACTGCGCACTTCCGCAAACAGCGCGTCGGCGTCGAAGCCACCGCCGAGCGCCACCGTCACGATGTGCTGCACCAGCACGTCGAGCGGCTTGTCGGGCGTGAGGCGCGACTCCACGTTGCCGGCCAGCGCGGCGCGGCGCACGGCAGCGGCTTCCACCAGCTCCAGCGTGTTGGTCGGCACCAGCGTCACGCGGCTCGGCCGACCCGGCGCGTGGCCGCTTCGACCGGCGCGCTGCAACAGCCGCGCCACGCCCTTGGCGCTGCCGATCTGCAGCACCCGCTCGACCGGCAGGAAGTCGACGCCGAGGTCGAGCGACGAGGTCGCGACCACCGCCTTCAGGTGCCCAGCCTTCAAGCTGTCTTCGACCCAGTGGCGTGTGCCCTTGTCGAGCGAGCCGTGGTGCAGCGCCACCAGCCCGGCCCATTCGGGCCGCTGCTGCAGCAGCAGCTGGTACCAGATCTCGGCCTGCGAGCGCACGTTGGTGAAGACGAGCGTGGTGCCGGACCTTTCGATCTCTTCCACCACCGGCTGCTGCATCTGCTGGCCCAGGTGCCCGCCCCAGGAGAAGCGGCCCGGGTCCAGCGGCAACAGCGTGTCGATGAGCAGTTGTTTGTCGACCTTGCCTTGCACCAGCGTGCCGTCCGCGTGCCCGACCAGCGTCGCCATCGCATCGGCGACATTGCCGAGCGTCGCGCTCAGTCCCCAGACCACGAGGCCGGGATTCCCCCTTCGCAGGCGCGCGATCGCGAGCTGCACCTGCACACCGCGCTTGTTGCCGATCAGTTCGTGCCACTCGTCGACGATGACGGTGTGCACGCCCGCGAGCTCGCTGCGCGCATGCTCGCGTGTCAGCATCAGGCTCAGGCTTTCGGGCGTGGTGACGAGCGCGGCGGGAAAACGGCGGTCCTGGCGTGCCCGTTCGGCCGCCGGGGTGTCGCCGGTGCGCATGCCGACATGCCAGCCGGGGGCCAGTGCCGGCAAGGGCGCTTGCAGGGCCTTGGTCGTATCGGCTGCCAGCGCACGCATCGGCGTCAGCCAGAGCACCTGCAAGCCCGCCGCGGCTTGCTGGCGCAAGAGCGCACCCAGCCACACCGCATAGGTCTTGCCGCTGCCGGTGGTGGCGTGCAGCAGGCCGGAGCGGCCGGCCTTCATGGCGGACCAGACTTCGCGCTGGAAGGCAAAGGGCTTCCAGCCGCGGGTGGCGAACCAGGCCGACGCCGTGGAGACCTTCATGCCGTGACGATCCACCCTTCGACCGGGTCGATGCCGGCGGGCAGCCCGCAACCGGGCCGGGTGCTTGCCCACGCCGCCTGCACCAGGCACAACACGGCGTCGAGCCGGTCGCCCGACGCGTCGTCCACCAGATGCTCGCGCTGTGCGTGGCTGAGCTTCAGGCGCAGGCCCAGGCGCGTGCGGCCCTGTTCCAGCGCATCGACAATGTCCTTGCGTGCGATCAGCCGGTCGGGCTCGTCCTTGTTCTTGTACGAGCGGTGGCCGATCAGCTCGAAAGCCAGCAAGCCCGGGTAACCCTCGACGGCGGTGCGCTTCGCGTCGCCGGCGCGCATCTGCGGGATCGCCACGCCTGCACGCACGAGCCGGCGCAGGCCCTCGTAGTACATGAAACCCACCGGCACGTATCGGGTCTGCAGCGGGCTCGTCGAGCTGATGCCGGGCATCGCGCCGTCGGTCACACGGTGGATCAGTCGCCGGCCCGCGGGTCGTGTGTTGCCCCAGGCATCGACGAGCGCGCGGAAGGCCATGCGGTTGACGCAGCGTTGCTGGAGACGGCCGATGAGCTCGTCGGTGCTGGCACCGAGTTGCTGCAGGTCGACAAACTCGCGCGGCAAGCCGAAAGGGAAGTCGAAGGAACCCAGCCACGGCCCCGGACGGGCGAGCAGTGCGTCGAAGGACACGAAGTCCGCCAATGTCTCGAGCCCTTCGAAACGCAACACGGCGCCTTGCAATCGGCCACGCGCGACGGTGATGGTCTTGCGCGGGCTGGGTGCGCTGGTGAAGTCGACGCCGATCAGGAGCATCGACCCATTGTCAGCCGAGCGCCAGCGCGAACACACCCGCGCCGATGCAGCCCGCGCCGAGCAGACGCCAGCCGCGATCACCCTCGCCGAGCAGGCGGCCGCCGATCAATGCGGCGAAGAGCATTGACACCTCGCGTGCGGGCGCCACGTGCGACAGCGGCGCCAGCGTCATCGCGTACAGCACCAGCACGTAGGCGAGCGGCCCGAGTATCGCGACCACCAGCGCGTGGCGCCACTGCGTGCGGCAGGCGGCGGCGAAGCCACGGCGGTCGACGAGGGCGCCCGGCAGCAGGAAGGGCAGGCGCAGCACGTTGCCGACGTAGTCCAGCAGCACCGGGCTCACCAGCAGCACCTTCACCGCGAAGCCGTCGATCACGGTATAGCCTGCGATCAGCGCGCCCGTCAGTGCGCCCCAGCGCAGGCCCGCCAGCACGCGCGATCGGGCCGCCACGTCGTGGGCCTGGCGCCAGAGCCGCGGCCCGCCGGCGATGGCGAAGACACCGCCGCACACAGCCAGCACACCGGCCAAGCCCAGCACCGACAGCGACTCGCCGAGCAAGAGCACCGCCCCCAGCACCGCGAGCAGCGGCCCGCTGCCCCGCGCCACCGGGTACACCACCGTCAGGTCGGACACGCGGTAGCCCTTGAGCAGGACGGTGAAGTACAGCAGGTGGACCACGCCACTCGCGAGCACAAGGCCCCACTCGCGGGAACCCCATCGCGGCAGCTCCTGCCAGCCGAACCACGCCGCCACAGGCAACCACAGCACACTCACCATCAAGGCACTGACGAGCGCAAATCGGTGGTCGCCGCCCGCCTTCTTGGCGGCGACGTTCCACACCGCGTGCAACAGCGCGGCCGCAAGAACCAGGGCCAGTGCGGCGGCGGGCATGGGGTGATTCTGCAGGAGCCCCGAGCGCCACCGCTGTGCTCGCGACTACAGTCGTCCCCATGACAGCCAACCCTCCTCTGGCCGAAGCTTGGCGCGGCGGCATCGTCGAGTCCTTCCACCGCGGCGCGCTCGCCATCGTCGATGCCGACGGCCGTGTGCACAGCGCGCTCGGCGACATCGAGCGCCCGATCTTCCCGCGCAGCGCGATCAAGCTGCTGCAGGCGCTGCCGCTGGTGGAAAGCGGCGCCGCCGACCGCTTCCGGCTCAGTGACGAAGAACTCGCACTCGCCTGCGCCTCGCACGGTGGCGAAGCACCCCACACACGTGCCGCCGCCGCGATGCTGGGCAAGGCCGGCTTGGACCCGAGCACGCTGGAGTGCGGCGTCCATTGGCCCTACCAGGATGCCGCGGTCAAGGCCCTGGCGCAGCGCGGCGAGGCGCCGAACGTGCTGCACAACAACTGCTCGGGCAAACACGCCGGCTTCGTCTGCCTGGGCGGCACGCTGGCCGGCAGCACGGACGTGCGCGGCTTCTTGCGCGGCTACAGCAGACCCGAGCACCCGTTGATGCGCGAAGTCAGCGCCGCCGTGCAGGCCGCCACCGGCTACGACCTGGCCCGCACCGCGCGCGGCATCGACGGCTGCTCGATACCGACCTATGCGATACCGCTGCGCCACCTGGCACACGCCTTCGCCCGCGCCGGCACCGGTGTCGGCCTTCGCGAGGGCCACGCCCGCGCGGCGAAGCGGTTGCGTGCCGCGGTCGCCCAGGCGCCGCTCATGGTCGCCGGCACGGGCCGCTTCGACACCCGCGTGATCGGCCGTCTCGGCGAGCGTGTCTTCTGCAAGGTCGGCGCGGAGGGCGTGTACTGCGCCGCGCTGCCCGAAGCGGGCCTCGGCGTGGCGATCAAGATGGACGATGGCAACAACGCCCGGGCCTGCGAGGTCGTGATGGCCGCCGTGGTCGAGGCCCTGCTGGTGCTGGACGAAGGCGACGCCGCCTTCATGCGCGGCCTGAGCGACACCCTGCTCGCCAACTGGAACGGCATCGAGGTCGGGCGCCTCGCGGCCGCGGCGCCGCTGCGGGCGCTGGCGCCGGGCTGAACGCTCAGTCGCCGCCCAGCAGCGGAATCCCGCCGTCCGAGCCGCTGCCGAGCAACCCCGCCTTGGTATAGACCGCGAGCTTGTCGCGGGTGTCGGCGATGTCCAGGTCGCGCATCGTCAACTGCCCGATGCGGTCGGCCGGCGTGAAGGCGCCCTCCACCTTTTCCATGCTCAGGCGCTCGGGCTTGTAGGTGAGGTTGGGGCTGGTGGTGTCGAGCAGCGACCAGTCGTTGCCGCGGCGCAGCTCCAGCGTCACCTCGCCGGTCACCGCACGTGCGACCCAGCGCTGCGCGGTCTCGCGCAGCATCAGGCACTGCGGGTCGAACCAGCGGCCGTGGTACAGCAGCTTGCCCAGGCGACGGCCGTTCGTGCGGTACTGCTCGATCGTGTCTTCGTTGTGGATGCCGGTGACGAGGCGCTCGTAGGCGATGTGCAGCAGCGCCATGCCGGGCGCTTCGTAGATGCCGCGGCTCTTGGCTTCGATGATGCGGTTCTCGATCTGGTCGCACATGCCCAGCCCGTGGCGGCCGCCGATGCGGTTGGCTTCCTCGAACAGCGCCACCGCGTCCGTGAACGTCATCCCGTTCAACGCGACGGGCTGGCCCTCTTCGAAACGGACCGACACGGTCTCGGCTTTCACGGCCACGTCGTCGCGCCAGAACGCGACACCCATGATCGGATTCACGATCGTCAACCCCTTGTTCAGGAACTCCAGGTCCTTGGCCTCGTGCGTCGCGCCGAGCATGTTGCTGTCGGTCGAATACGCCTTCTCAGTGCTCATCTTGTAGTCGAAGCCGTGGGCGACGAGGTACTCGCTCATCTCCTTGCGGCCGCCCAACTCGTCGATGAAGGTCTGGTCGAGCCAGGGCTTGTAGATCTTCAGCGCCGGGTTCGCGAGCAGGCCGTAGCGGTAGAACCGTTCGATGTCGTTGCCCTTGTAGGTGCTGCCGTCGCCCCAGATGTGGACGCCGTCCTCGCGCATCGCCACCACCAGCGAGGTACCGGTGACGGCACGGCCGAGCGGCGTGGTGTTGAAGTAGGTCGCGCCGCCGGTGCTGATGTGGAAGGCGCCGCACTGGATCGCGGCGATGCCTTCGGCGACGAGCTGCGGGCGGCAGTCGATCAGGCGCGCGATCTCGGCGCCGTAGGCTTTGGCCTTGCGCGGGATGTCGTCGTAGTCGCTCTCGTCGGGCTGGCCCAGGTGCGCGGTGTAGGCGCAGGGGATGGCGCCCTTGGCGCGCATCCAGTGCACCGCGGCGCTGGTGTCGAGGCCGCCGCTGAAGGCGATGCCGACACGCTGGCCGGCGGGCACGGATTGCAGGATGTTCTGGCTCATGATCGGGTGCGGAGGTGGCGGTCTGACCGTGATTGTCGCAAGCTTGCCAGCGGCGCAGAGGCCACGGCAGCGAAGGGCCCGCATCCCGATCCCCGGCGCCCGCCTGGTCACGACCTTGCTGGCACTGAAGCTGGCACGCGGATGCAAGCGGAGGTCAGTGCCGCAACTTGTACCCGGTCTTCAGCAGCCGCAGCGCAATGCCCGACACAAGCAGAAAACTGGCGCCGACGATCGCCAGGCTGAGCCACGGCGACACGTCGCTGACGCCGAAGAAACCGCGCCGGAAGCCGTCGATCATGTAGAAGAACGGGTTCAGGTGACTTACGATCTGCCACAGGCCGGGCAGCGAATAGACCGAGTAGAAGACGCCCGAGAGAAAAGTCATCGGCATGATGATGAAGTTCTGGAACACCGCCATCTGGTCGAACTTGTCGGCCCACAGCCCGGCGACGAGCCCCAGCGCGCCGAGCATGCCGGCGCCGAGCAGCGCGAAGACGACGATCCACCAAGGCTCGGCCCAGGCGGGCGGCGCGAACCACACCGTCACCACGAGCACGCCAAGTCCCACCATCAACCCGCGCACCACCGCCGCGCCCACGTAGGCCGCGAACCAGGCCCAGTGCGAGAGCGGGCTGACGAGCAGGAACACGAGGTTGCCGCTCATCTTGCTCTGCACCAGCGACGAACTGCTGTTGGCAAAGGCGTTCTGCAGCACGCTCATCATCACCAGCCCGGGGATCAGGAAGCTGGTGTAGCCCACGCCCGGAAAGACCTGGACCCGGTCCTCGAGCACGTGGCCGAAGATCAGGAGGTACATCACGGCCGTCAACACCGGCGCGGCGACGGTCTGGAACGCGACCTTCCAGAAGCGCAGGATCTCCTTGCGCAACAGCGTCTCGGTGCCCGCGAAATTCATGCCTGGGCCCCCTGCATGATCTCGAGGAACACGTCTTCGAGGTCGGCGCGTCCGATCTCGAGGTCTTCGACCTTCACGCCCGCGCCGCGCAGCGTGGCGAGCAGCGCCTCGACCTCGGCCGCATCGTGCGCCGTGAGCTGCACGCTGCGCCCGGTGACCCGCGCCTGCGGCATCAGCGCGGCCGGCAGCACGTGGTCGGTCTTGAAGCGCAGCATCGTGCTCGCGGTGCCGGCGAGCAGCGCCGAGGTCCGGTCCAGCGCCACGATGCGGCCTTGCTTCAGCATCGCGATGCGGCTGCACAGCGCTTCGGCTTCCTCGAGGTAGTGCGTGGTGAGCAGCACGGTGTGGCCTTCGCGGTTCAGGCGCGAGATGAACTGCCACAAGGTCTGGCGCAACTCGACATCGACGCCCGCGGTGGGCTCGTCGAGCACGATCACCGGCGGGCGGTGCACGAGCGCCTGGGCCACCAGCACGCGCCGCTTCATGCCGCCGGAAAGCTGGCGCATGTTGGCGTCGGCCTTGTCGGCGAGCCCAAGTTCGGCCAGGAGTTCGTCGATCCAGGCGTCGTTGTGTCTGACGCCGAAGTAGCCGCTCTGGATGCGCAAGGTCTCGCGCACGCTGAAGAAGGGGTCGAAGACCAGTTCCTGCGGCACGATACCGAGCGACTGGCGCGCCGCGGCGTAGTCGGCGACCACGTCGTGGCCCATCACCCGGACCCGGCCCTCGGTCGCCCGCGCCAGCCCCGCCAGGATGCTGATGAGCGTGGTCTTGCCGGCGCCGTTGGGCCCGAGCAGGCCGAAGAACTCGCCGCGCTCGATGTTGAAGGACACGCCGTCGAGCGCGCGCAACGGTCCCCTTGCCCCGCTGAACGTCTTGCCGACTTCCTGGAACGCGATCGCGGGCATCGGCAGGGATTGTAGGCAGGCGCCGCGCGTACCGCCGGTGCCAGAATCAATGCGTGGTTAGCCCCCAAGCTCTCTCCGCTCGCTGCCCCCAGGGCCCGATACGGGCCCCTTCAACGCCCGTGGGCCGCTCATGGCCCTCTGGGCGGCCGCGCGGGCAATGACATGGCCGATAAGAAGAAGCCCCGACGCACCGCAGAGCGGATTCTCGAGGTCACGCTCGAACTCTTCAACCGCTTTGGCGAGCCCAACGTCAGCACCACGCTGATTTCGGCCGAACTCAACATCAGCCCGGGCAACCTGTATTACCACTACCCGGCCAAGGACGAGCTCATCAACTCGCTCTTCGACCGCTACGAGAAGGCGCTCGACGAGTTGCTGGCCGCGGCCGACGGCGTGCGCAACATCGAAGACGCGTGGCTCTTCTTCCACATGCTTTTCGAGTTGATCTGGCAATACCGCTTCCTCTACCGCGACCTGAACGATCTGCTGAGCAAGAACCGGCGCCTGGAGACACACTTCCAGTTCATCCTGAAGAACAAGGGGCGCGCGGTGCAGGGCCTGCTCGACGCGCTGTCGAGCGCCAGCGCGGTCCGGATCGAGCGCCAGGAGGCCTTGTCGGTGGCGACCTCGATGGTCGTCGTGCTGACCTACTGGCTCAGTTTCGAGTACGTGCGCGACCCGCGCAACGCGCTCGAACCCGGCAGTGCCGGTGCCGCGCTGGCACGCGGCGCGTACCACACGCTCAGCCTGCTCATGCCTTACCTGGACGACGAGTCCCGGGCCCACCTGCACACGCTGGTGGACGCCTACCAAGCCACCTGAAGACCCACCACCGAGGAGACCCCGGATGTCGAAGTGGACCGCCTTCCCGTACGACAAGAGCGACTACGCGCACGACGCCGCGGCGCTGAAGAAACACTGGGCGCGCCTGCACGCCGGCGACGCCGAGCCCTGGCCCAAGGACGACAAGGTCGTCGCCGCCTGGGCCCTGTTCCACGCCGGCGAGTTCCAGAAGGCGTTCGACGCCGGACTCAAGGCCGGCGGTGCGGGCATCACGGCCGCGAACAAGGCGCAGTGCATCCACGCCAACTACCTCGAGAAGAGCGAGAAAACCAAGCTCGCGATGTTTCTCGAAGCCGCCGAGCGCGCCGAAGCGCAGCAGGCGAGCGAGCCCAAGAACGCCAATGCCTACTACTGGCAGGCCTATGCGATCGGCCGCTACAGCCAGGGCATCAGCGTGACCAAGGCGCTGGCGCAGGGCCTGGGCGGCAAGGTCAAACACGCGCTCGAAACGACGATCAAGCTCGCCCCCAAACATGCCGACGCGCACATCGTGCTCGGTTCTTTCCACGCCGAAGTCATCGACAAGGTCGGCAAGCTGCTCGGGCGCACCCAGGGCGCTGACAGCGCCACCGGGCTGAAGATGTACAAGGAGGCGCTCAAGCTCAATCCGACGAGCGCGATCGCGATGGTCGAGTACGCCAACGGCCTCGTCATGCTCGAAGGCGACAAACGCATGAAAGAGGCCGAGAAGCTCTACGCCGACGCCGCGGCGTGCACGCCGATGGATGCGATGGAGCGCCTCGACGTCGAGATGGCCAAGGCCGAACTGGAAGACTGAGCGCCCCTGCCGCTCACTCCGGCAAGGCGTTCATCGTGTACATCGCCACCAGCATCGACGACGGCTCGCTGCCACTGCCGAAAGCCTGCGCAAACACCCTGCGGATCTCACCGCTGCGGTAGACCCCCGCCAGCCCGCGGTTCACCGCGAGCCGGAAGTCGGCGTCGCGACGCATCACGAGACCGTAGTTCTCGACCGAGATCAGCTCGTCGGCCAGCGTCAGCGTGGCGCCCGCGGGGCCGGCGAGGACTTCGCCGATGAGGATCAGGCGGTCGGTCGCATAAGCCTCGGCACGCCCGTCGCGCACCGCGGCGACACCGTCGGTGTGGGTCGTGACGAGCACGAACTGCGGTGTGATCCCCTTTGCCGCCAGCGCTTTGAGCGAGGCCTCGGTGGTGGTGCCGGCAATCACGCCGATGCGGCGTCCGTTCAGATCGGCCACTTTGCGCACCGGCTTCGCTGCGGGCGACACGAAGGAGGCACCGTCGACGAAAGTGGCGAGGCTGAAGTCGACCTGCTGCTCGCGACCCAGGGTGCGGCTGGTGGATCCGCATTCGAGGTCGATGCTGCCGTCGGCCACCGCGCTCAGGCGTGTGGCCACCGTCACCGGCACCCACTTGATGTCGAGCTTGGTCAGCTTGAGCTGGCTCTGCAGCGAAGCCACCACACGTTTGCACAACTCCACCGAATAACCGGCGGGCGCGCCGTCGCGGCCCTTGAAGGCAAAGGGCACCGCGTCCTCGCGGTAGCCGAGGGTGATCGATTGCGCCTGGGTGATGCGCGCCAGGGTGTCCTTGGGAGCGCCGCCGGGCGTATTCGCGCAGCCGGCCAGGGTGCCGCCAGCAAGGGCCAGGACGCACACGATCAGGTGGCGCAGGGTGGGTTGAATCGACATTCGCATTTCCTTGTTTCCTTGTCAGTCAGTGGGGGTCAAGGGGCCTCGCCGGCCCAGGGCAACATCATCGTCACCAGCAGCAGCTTCTCGAACTCCGGTTCGAAGCGGTCAATGATCAGCTGCGGGTCGGGACACAGCCGGCGGTCGGTGATGAGCCCGAACTGCACCCCGCCGCCGTAGGACAGGATCGAGACACCGACGCCGATGTCACCCGAGGCCGGGACCCAGAACATGGTCTGGCGCAGCGTCGATCCGCAGAAGTGCAAGGGCTTGGCCGGGCCCGGCACGTTGGTCATCACCGCGGTTGCCTTCTTGGCGAACATGCCCAGCACCGCGTCCTGCACCGGCTTGATGAAGAGGCCGCTCAGGGCCAGCACCGCAAAGGCCAGCAGCGGCTGGTAGCTGCCCTTGAGCTCCTGCATGCGGCGGTGCACCGCGTAGACCCGCTCGATCGGGTTTTCGATCCCGATCGGCAGCACCAGCGGCGCCAGGCCGAAGCGGTTGCCGAGCTGCCAGGCCTTGTCGAGCGGGCGCAGGTTGACCGGCACCATCGCGCGGATCTCCTTGCCCGCCGGGTCTTCGCCCTGGTCGCGCAGGTACTGGCCGATCGCGCCGGCCACGCAGGCCAGCAGCACATCGTTGATCGAGCAGTTGAGCCCCTTGCCGATGACCTTGACATCGGCCAGCGGCATCGGCTCGCTCCACGCCACTGCCTTCTTGCCCACCGGCTTGCCCTTCAGCGCGGTGGGCGAGTCGTCGGCCAGCAGCGCCAGCGCGGCCACGTCGCTCACCACCTGGTAACCGGTGCGCGCCATGTCGAGTGCGCCGAGCTGCGGATTGGCCAGCATGTCGGCGGAGCGGGCGACACCGTCCTTGTACATGCCGATGGCCTTGCTCGTCAGGTCGGTGAGCGGTTTGAGCACCGCGTCGTCGAGCCAGTCGTTCTCTGCCGCGGTGTCGTCGCGCACGCGCTTGCGGCGCTTGGGCGGGTCGGCGCCGCCGTCGGTGATGCTCATCATGACCGAGATCAACGCGATGCCGTCGCCGATGCAGTGGTGGATGCGCGCGATGATGGCGCTGCCGCCTTCGTAGCGCTCGATGAAGTGGAACTGCCAGAGCGGGCGGCCCGGGTCGAGCGGCGTCGTCGCCAGCTCGCCGCACAGGTGCTGCAGCGCGGCGCGTTCGCTCTGCCCCTTCTTTCGCTTGAGCTTGGCGACAACGATGTGATCGTCGATGTCGAAGTCGCCGTTGGTCCAGTTGGCCCCCAGCGCGTCGCTCACCACCGTCTGGTGGAAACGTTCGTACTTGAGCAGCTTGTCGAGCAGGCGCGCGCGCAGCGCATCGAGCGTGATCGCCGGCGTGAGCAGCCAGACGCCGACGATCATCATCAGGTTGACGTCGTTGTCCATGCGCAGCCAGGCGGTGTCCACACGCGACATGCGCTCGGCAGCTGACGGCATCGGGCTCTCTCCGGTGAAGGCGGGGGTTCGGACCACGATGCTGGGTAACATCGCCCCCGTCAATGCACATTTTCACCCACAGGAGACAGCCCATGGCCAACCTCAAAGCCACCTTCGACAAGGCTGTGGCCGACTCGAAGAACCTGCCCGAGAAGCCCGACAACGCAACGCTGCTCCAGCTCTATGCGCTGTACAAGCAGGCCGGGGGTGATGTCGAAGGCAAACGCCCCGGCTTCACCGACATGGTGGGCCGCGCCAAGTACGACGCCTGGGCTGCGATCAAGGGCAAGTCGGCGGACGAGGCGATGCAGGCGTACGTCGACCTGATCGAATCGCTGAAGTAGTACGTGCCTTCAGGCACCGTGGGCCCGGCGCAAGGTGTCGAGCGTGATGGGCACCGGCGTGTCCAGATCATCGCAGACCAGCGCCGCGCCGCTGAAGTCGGCCTCCATGAAGTACGCGCTGCGGGTGATGCCGGTGCGCACGCCCGCGGCGAGCGCGGCCTGCAAGCCGTTGGGTGAGTCCTCGAGCGCGAAGGCTTCGTCGGCGCGCAGCCCAAGGCGCTCGAGCGCCAGCAGGTAAGCCTGCGGATCGGGCTTCTTCACCGGCGCGTCTTCTGCGCACACCACGGCCGCGAACCCGGCACGCCAGCCGGCACCGAAGAGGCTGCGAAACAGCGCCTCGACGTTGACGCTGCTGGTCGTGGTGGCTACCGCGAGGGCGACACAGGCCTGCCGGCACTCGTCCATCAGACGCCGCACCCCGGGCCGCGCAGCGATGCCCCCCTTGGCCACCAGGTCGGCGTAGAGCTCGTTCTTGAGCCGGTGCAGACCCCGCGCCAGCGCCTCGCGTTCGGTCGCAGCGCCGGGCGCATCGTCCAGACCGGCCATGTACGCGAGCAGGCGCTCACGGCCACCGGTCACGTGCAGCCACTCGCCGTACTGCGCCACACTCCAGCGCCAGGGCAGGCCCCACGCCTCGAAGGCCGCATTGAAGGCCAGCCGGTGGCCCTGGGCCTCGGTCTCGGCGACGGTGCCGTCGACGTCCCAGAGCAGCGCGCGCAGCACGACACTTCAGTGGTAACGCTTGACCATGTCGTCGAGCGGCACCGGCTTGATGCGCGCGGCATAACCGGCGCAGCCGAAGGCCTCGAAACGCAGCTGCACGATCTGCTTCGCCGCCTTGCGCGCCTCGATCAGCGCCTTGCGCGGGTCGAACTCGCCCGGCTGGTCGGCGAAGCTCTTGCGCATCGCGCCGGTCATCGCGAGGCGGATGTCGGTGTCGATGCTGATCTTGCGCACGCCGCTCTTGATGCCACGCTGGATTTCTTCCACCGGTACGCCGTAGGTCTCCTTCATGCCGCCGCCGTACTTGCGGATGATCGCGAGCCACTCCTGCGGCACGCGTGCTCACCCGCGCAAACGGCCGTTGGGGCTGTCATTACAGCGCCCCGATCGAGCGCTTGCGGCGCTCCATCATGCGCCAGATGAAAGGCGTGAAGATGAGCTGCATCGCCAGCTCCATCTTGCCGCCCGGCACGACCACGGTGTTGGCGCGCGACATGAACGAGTCTTTGATCATGTTGAGCAGGTACTGGAAGTCGATGCCCTTGGGGTTGGCAAAGCGGATGACGACGAAGCTCTCGTCCGGCGCCGGGATATCGCGAGCGATGAAGGGGTTGCTCGTGTCCACACACGGCACACGCTGGAAGTTCACGTGCGTGTGTGCGAACTGCGGGCAGATGTAGTTCACGTAGTCGGGCATGCGGCGCAGGATCGTGTCGGTCACGGCTTCGGTCGAATAACCGCGCTTGGACTTGTCACGCCACAGCTTCTGGATCCACTCGAGGTTGATCACCGGCACGACGCCGATCAGCAGGTCCGGGTGGCGCGCGATGTTGACCCCGTCGGTCACCACCGCACCGTGCAGCCCTTCGTAGAACAGCAGGTCGGTGCCTTCGGGCACGTCTTCCCACGGCGTGAAGGTGCCGGGCTGTTGTTTGTAGGGTGCGGCTTCCTCGGCGTCGTGCAGGTACTTGCGGCGCCGGCCGGTGCCGGTTTCGCCGTAGCTGCGAAAGAGCTGTTCCAGCTCGGAGAAGAGGTTG
>DATDER010000076.1:0-24148 GCA_036523095.1 Rubrivivax sp. | reverse complement strand
TTCACCCCGCGCTCCTTCCGCAAGTGGAGCGAGTGGCGGGTGGCGAACACGGCCTTCGGCGCCGCGTCGTTTCTGGTGCTGGAGGCGGTCGGCGCGACGCTGCTGGTGCAGTTCGGCTTCACCAACGCCTTCTGGGCCATCCTGGCGACCGGGCTGATCATCTTCGCCGCCGGGCTGCCGATCAGCGTCTACGCCGCGCGTTACGGGCTGGACATGGACCTGCTCACCCGCGGTGCCGGCTTCGGCTACATCGGCTCGACGATCACGTCGCTCGTCTACGCCAGCTTCACCTTCATCTTCTTTGCGCTCGAGGCGGCCATCATGGCCTACGCGCTGGAACTGGCCTTCGACATCCCGCCCGCCTGGGGCTACATGATCTGCGCGCTGGTGGTGATCCCGCTCGTGACCCACGGTGTCACCGCGATCAGCCAGCTGCAGGTCTGGACCCAGCCGCTCTGGATCGTGCTGCTGGTGGTGCCGTATTTTTATGTCTTCAGCGCGCACCCCACGCTGTGGGCCGAACTGCGGACCTACGCCGGCGAATCGGGACAGGGCGGGCAGTTCAACGCGCTGCTCTTCGGCGGCGCGCTCACGGTCGGCATCGCCCTCATCACGCAGATGGGAGAGCAGGTCGACTACCTGCGATTCATGCCCGAGAAGACCGCTGCCAACCGCGTGCGCTGGTGGGCGGGTGTGCTGGTCGGCGGGCCGGGCTGGGTCTTGCTGGGCGTGATCAAGATGCTCGGCGGCGCGCTGCTGGCGTACCTGGCGCTCACGCTCGCGGTGCCGGCCGACCGTGCGGTGGACCCGAACCAGATGTACCTCGCCGCCTACGAACTCGTGTTCCCGAACTACGGCTGGGCGGTGGCGGCGACGGCGCTGCTGGTGATCGTCTCGCAGCTCAAGATCAACGTCACGAACGCGTACGCCGGATCGCTCGCGTGGTCGAACTTCTTCGCCCGCCTGACACACAGCCACCCGGGGCGGGTGGTCTGGGTCGTCTTCAACACGCTGATCGCGCTGATGCTGATGGAGCTGGAGGTCTTCAAAGCCATCGGCGGGGTGCTCGGCCTCTACTCCAACATCGCGATCAGCTGGATCATGGCCGTCGTGGCCGATCTGGTCGTGAACAAGCCGCTCGGCTGGAGCCCCAAGGGCATCGAGTTCAAGCGCGCGCACCTGTACGACATCAACCCGGTAGGCGTGGGCGCGATGGGCGCGGCGTCGCTGCTCTCGATGGCGGCCTACCTGGGGGCTTTCGGCCCGATGGCGCAGGCCTTTTCGGCCGTGATTGCGATGGCGGTGGCCTTCACCGCGTCGCCGCTGATCGCCTGGGCCACCAAAGGCCGCTACTACATCGCCCGCACCGCAGGCGACGACGGCGCCTACCTCGGCACGGCGCGCCGGTTGCGTGCCTGCGTAATCTGCGAGCGCCCCTACGAAGGCGAAGACATGGCGCAGTGTCCGGCCTACGGCGGGCCGATCTGCTCGCTGTGCTGCTCGCTCGACGCACGCTGCCACGACCTGTGCAAGCCCGAAGCCGCACGCAGCCGCCACCAGCTCGACGCCTTGTTGCAGCGGCTGCTGCCGCGCAGCGTCTGGCCGCAGCTCGACACCGGCCTTGGCCGCTACCTGATGCTGATGGCGGTGGTGGCGCCCGCGCTGGCCGGGCTGATGGGGTTGCTCTACCACCTGGAAGTGCGCCAGCTCGGCGACCAGGCCGCGGCCCTGGCGCCGGCCCTGCGGTACACCTTCATCAAGACCTACGCCGCACTGCTGCTGGTGGGCGGTGTCATCGGCTGGTGGCTCGTGCTGACGCAGATGAGCCGGCGTGTGGCGCAGGAAGAGTCGAACCGGCAGACCGAGGCGCTGGTGAAGGAGATCGACTCGCACCGCCGTACCGACGAAGAGTTGCAGCGTGCCAAACACGCCGCAGAGGTGGCGCGCAAGCACGCCGAGGCCGCCAACCAGGCCAAGACCCGCTACATCTCAGCCGTCAGCCACGAACTGCGCACACCGCTGAACAGCATCCTCGGCTACGCGCAGCTGCTCGAAGAAGACGCCTCGATGCCACCGCATCGCCAGCAGGCGGTGAGCGTGATCCGGCGCGGCGGCGACCACCTGCTGAGCCTGATCGAAGGCACGCTCGACATCGCGCGCATCGAGGCCGGCAAGCTCACGCTAGACCCGCGCCCGATGCGCCTGCGCGAAGCGCTGCAGCAGATCGTGCAGATGTTCGAGCTGCAGGCGCAAAGCAAGGGCGTGGCTTTCGAGCACAGCGTGGGCGACGCGCCGGTGCTGGTGCGCGCCGACGAGCGGCGGCTGACGCAGATCCTCATCAACGTGCTCGGCAACGCGGTCAAGTTCACGCAGGCCGGGCGCGTGAGCTTCCGTGCCAACCACGTGCGCGAGATGGCGGTGTTCGAGATCGAGGACACCGGGCCCGGCATCGCGCCGACCGACATCGAGCGCATCTTCGAGCCCTTCTCGCGTGGCGCCGCGGCGGCCGGCGCCGCGGGCGGCACCGGCCTGGGCCTCACGATCGCCAAGATGCTGACCGACCTGATGGGTGGCGAAATGACGGTGACGAGCCGGCCCGCTCCGCAGTGGCTGCCCGGGGAGGCGGGCGGGATCGACGCCGCAGCGCCGGATGCGCACCAGGCACCCGGCGGCACATTGTTCCGCATCCGCCTCTTCCTGCCCGAACTGCGCGATGCACGTGCCGCCGCACCGCTGCTGCAGCCGCCGCGGCTGGCTTACACCGGTGCCCGCCGGTGCGTGCTGGTGGTCGACAACGAAGAGGTCGACCGCACCCTGCTGGCGCGCCGCCTCGAGGCCATCGGATTCGACGTGCTGCAGGCCGCGTCGGGCCACGCCGCTCTGGCGCTGCTGCATGAGATGCGCGTCGATGCGGTGCTGATGGACCTGGCGATGCCCGGCATCGACGGCTGGGAGACGATCCGCACGTTGCGCCGGCAGGGCTTGAGTGCGGCGCCGATCGCCGTGGTGTCGGCCAACGCCTTCGACAAGGGCCTGGACAACGACGCCGGCATCTCGCCCGCCGACTTCATCACCAAGCCGGTGCGCTTCGACGACCTGCTCGACTGGCTCGGCGTCCGGCTCTCGCTGCAGTGGCGCCACGCGCCGGTGCCCGCCACGCCGCCCGAACCCGCAGCCGCGACCCTGAACACACCGTCGCGCAGCCAGCTGCAAGCGCTGGCCGAGGTGGTGTCGCTCGGTTATCCACGCGGCGTGCGGCGTCAGCTCGACGAGATCGAAGCCCAGCGACCCGACTGCGCGGCGTGGCTGGCGCAGATGCGTACGCTGGCGCAGGCCTTTCAACTCGACCGCATGAGCCCGCTGATCCGTGATGCCCTCGCCAAGACCCATGCTTCCTGAACACTCTGCCGCTGGCGTCGTGCTCATCGTCGACGACGTGCCCGACAACCTGGCCGTGTTGCACGACGCACTCGACGCCGCCGGCTACACCGTGCTCGTTGCCACCGACGGTGCCATCGCGCTGCAGCGCGCGGCACAGGCCGAGCCCGACATCGTGCTGCTCGACGCCGTGATGCCGGGCATCGACGGTTTCGAGGTCGCACGCCGCCTCAAGCGCGGGCCCGATACGGCGCACATCCCGATCGTCTTCATGACCGGCCTCACGGACACCGAACACGTACTCGCCGCCTTCGACGTCGGCGGCGTGGACTACGTGACCAAGCCGATCCGGCCGCAGGAGGTGATCGCGCGCATGGCGGTGCACATGCACAGCGCGCGCCAGGCGCGCCAGGCCCGCAACGCACTCGACGCCTTCGGCCACGCCACCATCGCGGTCCGGCTGCAGGGCGGCGCGGCGCGGCTGACGTGGCAGACGCCGCTCGCGCGGCGCTGGCTGCCGGGTTACTTCGACAGCGTGCCCGACGCGGTGCCGGCGGCGTTGACGGACTGGCTGCGTGCCGCAGAACAAGGGCGCGACGTGCGCCCGCTGGCGACCGCCCGCGGTGCGCGCCAGCTCGTCTGCACGCTGCAGGGCCGCACCGTCGACGACGACTGGCTCGTCGTGCTGCGCGAGGTGAGCGACGCCGCCACGGTGGAAGCCACGATGCTGGCCTTCCGCCTCACGCTGCGCGAGAGCGAAGTGTTGTATTGGGTCGTCAAGGGCAAGACCAACCGCGACATCGGCGACATCCTGGGCTCGAGCCCGGCAACGGTGAAAAAGCACCTGGAGCGGGTCTACGAAAAGCTCGGCGTCGAAACCCGCACCGCAGCGGCGGCGATGGCGATGCAGCGCGTGCGGGAACTGAACCCGGCCTGATCCCGGTGCCGCGGATTTGATGTACGCCGGACGGCGTATTCCTGCCTTCGGTCGATCTGCCTACGCTGCGGATGTCGTTGTCGAAGACCCCGAAGACCCATCCGCCAGACATTTCAGGAGCCAACCGTATGCAGATCAAACAACCCTCCCGCCGCCACGTCGGCAAGACCCTCAGTGCCGTCGTGCTGGGCATCGCCGCCATGGGCATCACGCCGATGGCGCTTGCGCAAGAGACCATCAAGGTCGGTGTCCTGCACTCGCTGTCGGGCACGATGGCGATCTCCGAAACGGTGCTCAAGGACACCGTGCTGATGGCTATCGACGAGATCAACGCCAAGGGCGGCCTGCTCGGCAAGAAGCTCGAGCCGGTGGTCGTCGACCCGGCTTCGAACTGGCCGCTGTTTGCCGAGAAGGCCAAGCAGCTGATCAGCCAGGACAAGGTCGCGGCCGTGTTCGGCTGCTGGACCAGCGTCTCGCGCAAGAGCGTGCTGCCGGTCTTCGAGCAGAGCAACGCGCTCCTGTTCTACCCGGTGCAGTACGAAGGCGAAGAACTGTCCAAGAACGTGTTCTACACCGGCGCGGCGCCGAACCAGCAGGCCATTCCCGCCGTGGAATACCTGATGAGCAAGGACGGCGGCTCGGCCAAGCGCTGGGTCCTGCTCGGCACCGACTACGTCTACCCGCGCACGACGAACAAGATCCTGCGTGCCTTCCTCAAGGCCAAGGGTGTGGCCGATGCTGACATCATCGAGGAGTACACCCCCTTCGGGCACTCCGACTACCAGACCATCATCGCCAAGATCAAGAAGTTCGCGAGCGAAGGCAAGAAGACCGCGGTAGTCTCGACGATCAACGGCGACTCCAACGTGCCCTTCTACAAGGAACTCGGCAACCAGGGCCTGAAGGCCAAGGACGTGCCGGTGGTGGCCTTCTCGGTCGGTGAAGAAGAGCTGCGCGGCGTCGACACCAAGCCGCTCGTCGGCCACCTGGCGGCGTGGAACTACTTCCAGTCGATCAAGAACCCGACCAATGACGAGTTCATCAAGAAGTGGAGCGCCTACGCCAAGGCCAAGGGTGTCGCCGGCCACAAGGACAAGGCGCTGACGAACGACCCGATGGAGGCCACCTACATCGGCGTGCACATGTGGGCGCAGGCCGTGACCAAGGCCAAGAGCACCGATCCGGACAAGGTCATCGCCGCGATGGCGGGCCAGACCTTCAAGGCGCCGAGCGGCATCGTGAGCAAGATGGACGAGAAGAACCACCACCTGCACAAGAGCGTGTTCATCGGCGAGATCCAGGCCGACGGCCAGTTCAAGGTGGTCTGGAAGACCAAGGGTCCGGTCGTGGCTGACCCGTGGAGCGATTACATCGCCGAGAACAAGGGCAAGAAGAACGAGCCCGAGATGGTCGCGGCCAAGAAGTAAGCAACCGCGGGATGAGCTTCCTCAAGGGCACCTTCGGGTGCCTGCTCCTGGCCCTGGCGGGCTGGGCGTGTGCCCTCACGCCCGAGCAGGCCCTGCGCATCGCGGAAGGCGAAAGTGACGACCGCATCGCCGCGCTCAACGCGGTGGCGGCCACACGCGATGCGACGCTCGTGCCCTACCTGCAGGCGCTGCTCGCCGACGAGGTGAAGCTGGCCGATGGCAAGGCCTTGATCGTGCGCGGCGACGACGCCGTCGAAGCCGCGACCGGCGCCAAGGTCAAACTGCCCGACGACGCCGAGGACGTCGTCAACAACAACCGCATGCGCCAGGCACTGGAAGGTGCGCTGGCCGCTTACAACCTCTCGTCGCCCGACCGCGAGGTGCGTGCCAAGGCCATCGCCGATATGAAGGACAGCGTCGACGAAGGCCTCGCCGATCTGCTCGACAAGGCGGCGAGCGCCGAGACCGACGTGACGCTGAAGGCGCAGCTCGAGCTGCTCAAGGCGACGGCGCTGATCTCCAGCCCCGACAAGGGCAAGCGCATCGCCGCGGCCACGTTGCTCGCCGGCAGTGCCGACCCCGCCACCGGCTCTCTGTTGTCGGCCAGGCTGGCCGAAGAGGCCGACGCCGACGTGAAGGCCGCGATCCGGCGTTCGATCGACACCGTGCAGTCGCGCCTGGCCTGGGGCGAACGCCTGGGCGTTCTGTTCACCGGCGTGAGCCTGGGCTCGATCCTGCTGCTGGTGGCGCTCGGCCTGGCGATCACCTACGGCCTGATGGGTGTCATCAACATGGCGCACGGCGAGCTGATGATGATCGGCGCCTACGCGACCTACGTGGTGCAGAACCTCTTCCGCGAATACCTGCCGGCGGCCTTCGACTGGTACGTGATCGCGGCCATCCCGCTCAGCTTCCTGACTGCGGCACTGGTCGGCGCGGTGCTCGAGCGCACGGTGATCCGCTGGCTCTACGGCCGCCCGCTCGAGACGCTGCTCGCGACCTGGGGCATCAGCCTGATCCTGATGCAGCTCGTGCGCACGATCTTCGGCGCGCAGAACGTCGGGGTCGAGAACCCGAGCTGGCTATCGGGCGGCCTGCAGGTGCTGCCCAACCTGACGCTGCCCTACAACCGGCTCGCAATCATGGCCTTTGCCGCACTCGTGCTCGTCGGCGTCACGCTGCTCATCAACAAGACCCGGCTCGGCCTCTTCGTGCGTGGGGTGACACAGAACCGGCGCATGGCGGCGTGCATGGGTGTCGACACCGCGCGTGTGGACACCTATGCCTTCTCGCTCGGCGCGGGCATCGCCGGCCTGGCGGGCTGCGCGCTGAGCCAGGTCGGCAACGTCGGGCCCGACCTCGGGCAGGGTTACATCGTCGATTCCTTCATGGTCGTGGTGCTCGGCGGCGTCGGGCAACTCGCCGGGGCGGTCTACGCCGGGCTGGGCCTGGGCGTGCTGAACAAGCTGCTCGAAGGCTGGCAGGGCGCGGTGCTGGCCAAGATCATGGTGCTCGTGTTCATCGTCGTCTTCATCCAGAAGCGGCCGCAAGGCATCTTCGCGATGAAGGGCCGGAGCGCCGAAGCATGAACACACTTGCGCTTGCCAGCCCGCGTGGTGTGCTGCTCGGGCCGAAGGGCTGGACCGGCGTGTTCGCCGCGGCGGTGCTGATCGCGGTCGTGATCCCGCTGCTCAACCTGGCGCTGCCGGAAGACAGCGCCTTCCACCTCGACGACTACTACGTCAGCCTGACCGGCAAGATCCTCTGTTATGCGATCTGCGCCCTGGCGATGGACCTGATCTGGGGCTACACCGGCATCCTTTCGCTCGGTCACGGCGTGTTCTTCGCCCTCGGCGGCTACGGCATGGGCATGTACCTGATGCGCCAGATCGGACGTGACGGCAGCTACAAGAGCGACCTGCCCGACTTCATGGTCTTCCTGGACTGGAAGGCACTGCCCTGGCACTGGGCCTGGAGCGACAGCTTCGTGCTGCAGATGCTGCTCGTCATCGCGGTGCCGGGGCTGCTCGCCTTCGTCTTCGGCTTCTTCGCCTTCCGCTCGCGCATCAAGGGTGTCTACTTCTCGATCATCACGCAGGCGCTCACCTTCGCCGCGATGCTGCTGTTCTTCCGCAACGAAACCGGCTTCGGCGGCAACAACGGCTTCACCGACTTCAAGCGCATCCTGGACATGCCGCTCAACACCTCGGGCATGCGGGTGTTCCTGTGTGTGCTGAGCGGCGCGGTGCTGATCGGCTTCTACCTGATGGCGCGCATGATCGTGAACAGCAAGTACGGGCGGGTGCTGCAGGCCATTCGCGACGCCGAGACGCGCGTGATGTTCACCGGCTACAACCCGGTCGCGTACAAGCTGAGCATCTGGACGCTGTCGGCCGTGATGTGCGCGGTGGCCGGCGCGCTCTACGTGCCGCAGGTGGGCATCATCAACCCGGGCGAGATGAGTCCGGCGGCGAGCATCGAGATGGCGATCTGGGCCGCGGTCGGCGGCCGCGCCACGTTGATCGGCCCGATCGTCGGCGCCTTCTTCGTCAACGGCGCCAAAAGCTGGTTCACGGTCGCATTTCCCGAGTACTGGCTCTTCTTCCTCGGCGCCCTGTTCATCGCGGTGACGCTGTTCCTGCCGCACGGGATCGTCGGGCTGCTGCGCAAGAAGGGCGAGCGTTCATGACGCCCGATCTGATGGCAGCGGGTGCCGAGGCTCTGGCGCGATACAAGGCGAAGCCGGAGTCGCGCCCGCGTTTCGTCAGCCAGGAGCCGTACTTCGGCCAGGGCGTGGCGCTCTACGTGCAGGACATCACCGTCAGCTTCGACGGCTTCAAGGCGCTGAACGCGCTGAACCTGACGATCGACGTCGGCGAGCTGCGCTGCATCATCGGCCCCAACGGCGCCGGCAAGACGACGATGATGGACTGCATCACCGGCAAGACCCGGCCCGACTCGGGCAAGGTCTTCTTCGGCAGCAACATCGATCTGCTGCGCCTGAGCGAGCCGCAGATCGCGCAGGCCGGTGTCGGCCGCAAGTTCCAGAAGCCCACCGTCTACGAACACCTGAGCGTGTTCGAGAACCTCGAACTCGCGCTGCGCGCCGACCGGCGGGTGCGCGCGTCGCTGTTCTCGCGCCTGAGCGGCGCCCAGCTCGACCGCATTGGCGAAGTGCTGGTGACGATCCACCTGAAGGACGAAGCCCAGCGCACCGCCGGGTTGCTGAGCCACGGCCAGAAACAGTGGCTCGAGATCGGCATGCTGCTGATGCAGGACCCGAAGCTGCTGCTGCTCGACGAGCCCGTGGCCGGCATGACCGACGAGGAGACCGAACGCACCGCGCAGCTGTTCCTCAGCCTGGAAGGCAAACACTCGCTCGTGGTGGTCGAACACGACATGAAGTTCGTCGACGAGCTGACGCAGGGGCGCAAGAAGGTGACCGTGCTGCACGAGGGTTCGGTGCTTGCCGAAGGCTTGCTGTCGGACGTGCAGAACAACGAAAAGGTCGTCGAGGTGTACCTGGGCCGATGACATGCTGAAAGTCGAAGGCCTCAACCAGTACTATGGCGGCAGCCACATCCTGCGCAACCTCGCGCTCGAAGCGAAGCTGGGCGAGGTGACCGTCATCCTCGGGCGCAACGGCGTGGGCAAGACCACGCTGCTGAAGAGCCTGATGGGCGTGGTGCCGGTCAAGACCGGCAGCATCACGCTCGACGGCAAGGACATCACCAAGGCCACCTCCTACGACCGCGTGCGCGGCGGCGTCGGTTACGTGCCGCAGGGGCGCGAGATCTTCGGTCGCCTGACCGTGGAAGAGAACCTGCGCATGGGCCTGGCGATCAAGCCCGGCGGCACGCCGATCCCGGCCGAACTGTTCGAGCTGTTCCCGGTGCTCAAGCAGATGATCAACCGGCGCGGCGGCGACCTGTCGGGTGGCCAGCAACAGCAGCTCGCGATCGCGCGTGCGCTCGCGGCCGGCCCGAAGCTGCTGATGCTCGACGAGCCGACCGAGGGCATCCAGCCCAGCATCATCAAGGACATCGGTCGTGTGATCCGCATGCTGGCGGACCGCAAGACGATGGCGATCGTGCTCGTCGAGCAGTACTACGACTTCGCAGCCGAACTCGCCGACCAGTACCTGGTGATGGAGCGTGGCGAGGTGATCCAGCGCGGCCGCGGCAAGGACATGGAAACCGAGGGCGTGCGCGCGCGCATGTCGATCTGAGTTCGTGCGCGCAACCCTCAGGGGCCGCGTTGGTAGATCGTGCGCCCGTCCTTGATCGTCTCGAGCACCTTGATGTCGCGGATCTTCATCGGCTCGACCTTGAGAGGGTTCTGATCGAGCACGACCATGTCGGCGCGCTTGCCGACTTCGAGCGAACCCTTGGACGACTGCTCGCCGTACTGGCGCGCGACGTTGATCGTCATCGTCTGCAGGCCTTCCAGCGGCGTGATCCGCTGCCCGGCACCGATCACCGCGCCGGCGCGCGAGACGCGGTTGACGGCCGACCACAGCATGAACATCTGGTCCAGCGGCGCGACGACGAAGTCGGTATGGTTGGTCGGCGCGAGGCCGTTGTCGATCGCGTCGCGCAGCGGGCTGATGTAGGCCGCCTGCGCGGGGCCGCGGTTGCTGACGTGGGCCTCTGCGAAGTAGTAGGTGTGCAGCGTGTACATCGAGGGCCGGATCCGGTAGGCGACGAAGCGGTCGAGCTGGTCCTTGCGCACGAACTGGGCGTGGATCATCGTGACCTGGCGGTCCGTGCTCGGGTCGCCTTCGGTGACCTTGTCGTGCACCTGCAGGAAGGTATCTATCGCGCCATCGCCGTTGGCGTGCAGGTTGAGCGGGACGCCCAGGTCGTAGACCGTCTTGACGGCCTTCGCGATCACGTCTTCGGGGAAGCTCAGCTCGCCTTTCCAGTTCCGCTCGCCGCCAGGCCCGCGGGTCAGGTAAGGGGTGCTGAAGTAGGCGGTCTTGCCTTGGGGCGAGCCGTCGATCGTGATCTTCACGCCGCCGATCTTGAGGCCCTTGTCATAGGCACCCCAGCTCGCCTTCGGGTACTTCTTCAGCACCGCTTCCAGGTCGGTGATGAACGGGTACGCGACGACATCGATGACGCTGGCGCCGCCTTCGGCCGCACGTTTCATCAGGTCCAGGTCAGCCAGGTGGGTGGCGCCCTCGTGGGCGGTGGTGATGCCGTGCTGCGCATACAACATCTGCCCGGCGCGCGACCACTCGACTTCCTGCGCCCGGGTCGGCTGCGGCAACGACGCGAAGATCGGCAGGTACGCGGTCTCCATGATCAGGCCCCAAGGCTCCTGCGACCCCGGCTTGCGCACGATGACACCGCCCTTCGGGGTCTTGGTCCGGGCCGAGATGTTCCACTTCTTCATCGCGGCCGAGTTCAGCACCGCGCCGTGCATCGACACGTGCCCGACCAGCACCGGGTTGTCGGGGAAGGCCTTGTCCAGATGGTCGCGGTTGAGCAGCTGGCCCTTCGGCATCACGTTCTCGTCGTAGCCGTAGGCCTGGATCACCGCACCTTTCGGGATCTTCTTCGTGTCGCGGTACTTCACCAGCGCCGCGACGATGCTCGCCGGGTCCTTGCCCGGGCCAGCCGGCGGGGCGTAGACATTGACCTGGTTCGCGACCGTCAACGAGCTGATGTAGTGGCTGTGTGCGTCGAGAAAGCCGGGCAGAAGGGTCTTGCCGTCGAGGTCGACCGTGCGGGTGCTGTCGCCCTTGTGCGCTTTCTCGACATCGGCCCGCGTGCCGGCGGCAACGATCCTGCCGGCCTTGACGGCGAGGGCCTCGACCACCGGCTGTCGATCGTCGACGGTAACGATGTCGCCGCCCGTGTAGATCGTTTCCGCGGCGTCGATCGGCGCGGCCGGGGTCTGCGGCGGGGGCGCTGGCAGTGCGGTGGGTGCGGGTGGTGCGCTGCACGCCGCCGCCAGCACGACGGCCGATACCCAAACGAGTGCATGTTGGGCGAGGGCGCGCGGCATGACGTTTCCTTCGGCTTTTCGGGGCGGGTGGGAGCCGGCGAACTTTAGCGGACGCGACCGGCGCCGGTGCTCGCGCGCGCTGTCGGCCCTTACACTGAATTGTTCAGACCACCGATGCCGACGTGCCCACTGCAACCTCGCTGACCCGTGCCTTGACATGACGCCGGCTCACCTGATCGCCGTCGACTGGGGAACGTCCAACCTGCGGGCCAGTTTGCTGGGCGAAGGCGGTCGGGTGCTGGACACCCGCGCCGCGGCCGGCGGCGTGATGGCGGTGCAGGATCGGCGTTTCGAAGCGGCCTTGCAGTCCGTGTGTGGCGACTGGATCGCGGCACACCGTTGCCCGGCGATCGCCAGCGGCATGATCGGCAGCCGCCAAGGCTGGCAGGAGGCACCCTACATCGAGTGCCCCGCGGGCCTGGCGCAGGCCGCAGACCGGCTCACGCGCATCGGCCTGGCGGATGGCGGCGCCTTGCACATCGTGCCCGGACTGCGCTGCGTGGGCGGCGACGGCCAGCACGACGTGATGCGCGGCGAAGAGACGCAACTCTGGGGCGCCGCGCTCGCTGCCGGCCGTTGCTGCGTGCTGCCGGGAACCCACTCCAAGTGGGCCTGGATCGGCGACGGCGGCGCGGTGGACGGCTTCCAGACCTACATGACCGGCGAGTTGTATGCGGTGCTGACCCAGCACAGCATCCTGGGCCGGTTGATGGAGTTCGGCGCCAGCGACGGGCCCGCCTTCGAGTCGGGTGTGAAGCTGGGCCTCGCCGAACACGCCGACGCCACCCACGCCCTGTTCGCGGTGCGCACCGCCGGGTTGATGGGCCGCGTCGCGCCCACCGCGTTGCCGGACTTCTTGTCCGGCCTGCTGATCGGTTGCGAAATTGGTGGCGCCACGCGGCGAGCGAAGCCGGCGGCCGTCACACTGCTCGGCGACGATGCGCTGTGTGCGCTCTACGAGACGGCGCTCGCTGTCGCCGCCATCGCGTCGACCCGCGCGCCGGCGGATGCCACGACCCGGGGCCAGTGGCGGATCGCGGTGGAGGCGGGCCTGATGGAGAGACCGGCATGACGACATCGGTGGCGGAAATGCAAGGCGTGATCGCGATCCTGCGTGGTGTGGTGCCGGCCGAGGTGCTGGCCGTGGGCCACGCGCTGCTCGCCGGAGGCGTGCGTGTGATCGAGGTGCCGCTCAACTCGCCGCAGCCTTTCGACAGCATCGCGCTGCTGGTGCGCGAGTTCGGCCAGCAGGTCTTGATCGGTGCCGGTACCGTGCTCAAGCCTGCCGATGCCGAACGTGTGGCCGATGCCGGCGCGCGCCTCGTGCTGGCGCCGAACTTCGACCCCGCCGTGCTCCGGTGCGCCAAGGCGCGCGGGCTGTTCGTGATGCCTGGCGTGGCCACGCCGACCGAAGGTTTCCAGGCGCTGGATGCGGGGGCCGATGCACTGAAGCTCTTCCCCGCCGAAACGCTGGGACCGGCGGTGCTGAAGGCTTGGCGCGCGGTGTTCCCGCCCGCCACGCCGATGTTCAGCGTTGGCGGCATCGGCGAGCACAACCTTGCGGCCTTCAGGGCCGCGGGGGCGACGGGTCTGGGAATCGGTTCGGCGCTTTACGCGCCAGGCGTTGCGCTGTCGGAACTCACACGTCGCGCGCGGACGCTGGTCGCTGCCTGGTCTGCGGCCTGAACACGCGCCACGGTCCCTTTCCGGCGTCTCCGGCCGCTCAGGTGCGCCACACCCGCGGCGGCGCCGCGTCGAGTTGCCACGCCACTTGCCGCCACGCGGCGCGCACGCGGGCCAGCAACGCCATCGCGGGCTCGACCCTGTCGGCAAGCGTCCGCAGCACGATCACAGCATCCTGCGGGCTCGTCGCGCCCGCGCGCGACGCGCCGGGAGAGTCCGCGATGCAGGCGCGTGCGGCGTCGAGCAGCGCTTCGCGGCGCGGGTCGGCCAGCTTCGTTCCGGCCGCGAACCACGCGGTCGCCAGCACCCGCGCGCCGGCCCAGCCGAGGGCGGAGTCGAGCAGCATCGTGTCGGCAGCGTCGACGCGCCCGCGCTCCAGCCAGCGGCCGGGCAGTTCGAGGTGCTGCACGAACGATCCGGCGCTGAAGGCCTCGCCCGATGCCGGCAAGCCTAGCGCCAGCAGGTCCCAGCCGATCATCTCGGCGCCCGGGGCGAGTGCCACGCTGACGCGGTTCTCTGCGACGCAGCCGCTGTGCGCGATGGCTTCGAGCGGCAGCCACTCGAGCCTTGCGCCGGCGCCCACTTTCAGCGCCGCCTGCTGCAGCGCGGCGGCGCCTTCGCTGCGGTAGAAGCGCGTCGCGCCTGGCGTCGTGATGAGTGCGTGCGTGCCGCGGTCAAGCGTCGCGTCGAGCGCCAGCACGTCCCCGCCGACCACCCCACCGGGCGGATGCACGAGCACGTGGTGGCAGATGCCGGGGCCCTCGGGGTACAGGCTCTTCAGCACCCGCAGCGGGCCGTGGTGACGGTCGTGCGAGACGGTGCGTTCGCCGTCGTGTGTGTAGTGCAGCGACAGCTGCCCGACCCAGCCCGCCGCCGCTGTCACTGGGTGTGCCAGAAATGCCGGTGCAGCGCAGCGATCTCTTCTTCGACCTCCGGGATCGGCCCGATCACCTGCATCGCCTTCTGCCCGCGTGCAAACACCTCGCGGCAGGGCAGGTCGAGCGTCGGGTTCTCGGCGTGGTTGCCGGTGAGCTCGAGCAGGCGGGCCTCGCTCAGGCCGTAGACGAGGCGGCCGATGTGGGCCCAGTACTGTGTGCCCGCGCACATCGCGCAGGGCTCGACGGTGGTGACGACGGTGCAGTCCCACAGCAGCGCGGGTGGATGCAGCCGCGCGGCCTCGCGTGCGAGCACCGCTTCGGCGTGGTTCACGCTGTCGACGTTGCGCTGTTCCAGCAACACGGTCTCGCCGTCTGGGGCCACGAGCAGCGCACCGAAGGGGTGGTGACCGGCGTCCATCGCAGCGCGGGCGATCCCGTTCGCGCGCCGCAGGTGGCGCAGGGCCTGCTCATTCGTCATCGGTCGTCACTGCATGTTGGACCCGCGGTGGGCCCAGCCGGTGGTGCGCTTCTCGATCCAAGAGAACAGCTCGTACATCGCCATCGCCATGATGCCGATCGTCACCAGCCCGGCGAATGCGAGCGGCATGCGCTGCTGCGAACCCGCCGTCTGCATCAGGTAGCCGATGCCGGCATCGCCGGCGGTCATCTCGGCCAGCACCGTGCCGACGAAGGCGAGCGTGATCGCGATCTTGAGCGAGCCGTAGAAGTAGGGCATCGAACGCGGCAGGCCGACCTTGACCAAGACGTCCCAGCGCTTGGCGCCGAGCACACGCAGCACGTCTTCGAGTTCGGGCTCCAGTGTCGCCAGCCCGGTGGCGATGTTGACCGTGATCGGGAAGAAGGAGATTAGGAAGGCCGTGAGGATGCCGGGCCCCAGGCCGATACCGAACCAGACCACCAGGATCGGCACCACGGCGGCCTTCGGCACCGCGTTGAACGCGACGAGCAGCGGGTACAGCGCGGCGTAGGCCATGCGCGACGAGCCGACTAGGAAGCCGAGCAGCACGCCGACCACGATCGACAGACCGAAGCCGAGCATCGTGACCCAGAAGGTCTTCCACGCGGCTTCGAGGATCGGGCCGCTGAACTCGACGAAGGAGCGTGCGATCTGCCACGGGCTCGGGAAGATGAACTCGGCGATGTCGAAGACCGTGCAGAACAACTGCCACAGCAGGATCAGCACCGCGGCGAGTGCCAGCGGCGACCAGCGCTCGAAGTTCTTGCTCATCTTCATTGCGCCACCACCGATCCACTCTTGCCGTCCTTTTGGCGAATGGCGCCAATGTGCCCGCGCAGCTCGTGCACGATCTCGGTGAAGTGCGGCGTGTAGGTTACTTCGAGGTCGCGCGGGCGCGGCAGGTCGATCGGGCGTTCGACGACGAAGCGGCCCGGGCTCTTGCTCATCACGTAGACCTTGTCGGCGAGGAACACACTCTCGCGCAGGTCGTGCGTGACGAGGATGACGTTGAACTTCTGCGCCGCGTGCAGGTCGCGCAGGATGCACCACAGCTCCTCGCGCGTGAAGGCGTCGAGCGCGCCGAACGGTTCGTCGAGCAGCAGCATCTTCGGCTCGTGCACGAGGGCGCGGCAGATGCTGGCGCGCTGCTGCATGCCGCCCGAAAGCTGCCACGGGAACTTGTCTTCGTAACCGCCCAGGCCCACGCTCTTGAGCAGATCGCGTGCCTTCGCTTCGTACTCGCGGCGCTTGCTCTTGAAGCTGCTGCGGTAGGGCTCGACGATCTCCAGCGGCAGCAGCACGTTGTCGATCGTCGTGCGCCAGGGCAGCAGGCTCGGCGCCTGGAAGGCCATGCCGCTGATCTTGAGCGGGCCTGTCACGGGCTGGCCCCCGATGCGGATCGTGCCCTTGCTCGGCATCTTCAATCCGGTGGTGAGCTTCATGAAGGTCGACTTGCCACAGCCTGAAGGTCCGACGATGGCGATGAACTCGCCTTCGCCGACCTGCAGCGTGATGTCCTCGACCGCGTAGTGATCCTGCGCGAGCAATTCCTCGTTGTAGGCGAGCCAGACGTTCCTGAAGTCGACGAAGGAGCTCATGGGGGTTTCAGGCTCATCGCCAGGTCCTTGAAAGTCTGCTGGTACAGCGTGGGGGCTTCGCTCTGCAGCCGGCTGTGGGTGCCGCCGGGCACTTCGAGCCAGCGCACACCGGGCGGCGCGGCGTCGCGCAGCCTGCGGCCGAGCCCGACCGGCACCGTCCGGTCGGCCGTGCCGTGCAGCATCCACACCGGCGCGTCGACGCGGCCGATGCGCGACACCGAGTCGAAGTCGAGCGTTGTCAGCGCGGCCGCCATGCGGCCCCAGAAGCCGGCCGCCGCGGCGACGTCGGGCATGCGGGTGAAGGTCGACTCCAGCACCAGCGCACCGTAGTCCTGGCGTGCCTTCAGGCGGCTGGCGAGTGTCACGGCCACCGCACCGCCCATCGAATGGCCGTAGATCACGCGCCGCGCGGGGTCGGGCTGCCGCCGCACGAGTTCAGCCCAGGCCAGTGCTGCATCGGCGTCGATCGTTTCTTCGGACGGCACGATCGGCGTGCTGTCGCCCCAGCCGCGGTAGTCCACCGCGACGATGGCAAATCCCGCCTCGCGAAGTGCGTCGATCTTGGGCAGGTTCTGGTACAGGTTGCGAAAGGTGCCGTGCAGGTAGAGCAGCGTCGGCGCGGTGGGGTCGGGTTGCGGCAGCCACCATAGCGAGACCCGCTCGGCAGCGCCCGATGCAGAGGGGACAACGATCAGCTGGCGCTGGTCGCCCGGACGCATCCCGGCGATGCCGTCGCTGAAGGCGGCCGGCCGGCCCGGGGTCGGGCGCAGCGCGATTTCGCGCTCCTTCGTCTGCAGCCAGGCGCAGCCGCCGAGCGACAGCGCCAGCAACGCGCACAGCACCCGCAGTGGCGCGCGGGGCGGGCTGGCGCCACAAGCGTCGGCGACAATCTGCCTCATGAACCGACCTTTCAACGGGCCCTTCGGGGCCCTTGTTCTGTCTGGCGCGCTGGCGCTCGCCTGTTCTAGCTCGGCGACCAGCGCGCGGGCCGAGGAACCGGCCTGGTTGGACGTGAACGGGCCCGGGGTTTGGCGCCTGGTGGTGTCGCCGTACTCGCTGCACTTCCGCCCGAGCGAGGAACACGAGTATGTCTGGGGTATCGGCGCCGAACGCCAGCACGACAACGGCTGGCTCTGGGGTGGCGTGTACTTCAGCAACTCCTTCGGCCAGGACAGCGGCTACCTTTACCTCGGCCAGCGTTACCCGGGCATCTTCGGCACGCCGCCGCTGTTCTTCCAGTGGTCCGCGGGGCTGCTCTACGGCTACAAGGGCAAGTACGAAGACAAGGTGCCGCTCAACAACGGCGGCCTCTCGCCGGGCGCCGTGGTGTCGCTCGGCTGGCGCTTCGACCACCAGACCTCGGCGCAACTGAACCTGCTCGGTGACGCCGCGCTGATGCTGCAGCTGTCGTTCGATTTCCGCTAGGCCCGGCGCACCCGCGCTCACTTGCGGGCCGGCGGCAGCACGTTGAGTTCGCCCTTCGGGGGCAGGAAGGCATCGCTCCAGACCGCGGCCGCGTCGACCCGGGTCTTGGTCGCAAAAGCGTCCGACACCTGCGACGCCATCAGCGACATGCGCCCCGGCACCGCCTGGCCAAAACCTTCGGCGCGGGCGTCGGGGCTCGCCACGACGGCGTCGATCGCCATGCGAAGGCGGCGCTTTTCCAGGTCGACGTTGATGATGCCGTCGCGCGCCTTCACGTAGTCGATCGCCGGGTCGGGGTTGGCCATCACTTCCTTGGCGCCCTTGGCGAAGGCGCTCAGGAAAGCCTTCACCGCCTGCGGGTTCTCTTTCATCAGCTTGGGGCTGGCGATGATCACGTTGCCGTAGAGCTTGACGCCGTAGCTCGGGTACGGCAGCACGACCACGTCCTCGGCCTTGACACCGCGCGCTTCCAGATTCAACAGCGAAGTGAACGAAAAGCCGGTGATGGCGTCGATGTCACCGCGCACGAGCATGGTCTCGCGCAGCGGGGGGTCCATGCTGGTCCATGTCACGTTGTTGATGCCGTTGGCCTTGGCAAAGACCGGGAAGCCGCGCCGGCCAGCGTCGAAGACGGGAGCGCCGAGCTTCTTGCCGTTGAGGTCGGCGGGCTTGGTGATGCCGCTCTTCTTCAACGCCAGCACCGCGGCGGGTGTGTTGTTGTAGACCATCATCACCGCGACCGGCTTGTTCGCGGCGTCCGGGTTGTTGGCGTGGAACTCCATCAACGCCGCCATGTCGGCAAAGCCCATGTCGTAGGTGCCCGAGGCGACGCGCGTGACGGTGCCGCCCGAACCGTTGCCGGCGTCGATCGTGACGTCGAGCCCCGCCGCCTTGTAATGACCCTTGGCAGACGACGCCAGGAACAGTGCCGCCGGGCCTTCGAAGCGCCAGTCGAGCTGGAACTTGATGGGTGTCTGGGCCCAGGACAGGGCAGGTGCCGCCAGCAGTGCAGCGAGCAGGGCGCGGCGGACATTCGAACGCAGATTCATGAACAGGGCTCCGGGAAGCGATCGGGCAGACAGGGCAGGGCACAAACCTGCAAATTCTGTGCTCGAAGCCTGCACCAGGAACATCGGGTCAAACCAAGGCGCGCACCGATTCGATGCGCACCCTTACTTCAACAAGTCGAAAAGCGTGCGTGCGACCACCTTGGTGGCACGACGCAGGTCTTCGAGCACCAGGTGTTCGTCGGCACGCTTGGCATTGGACTCGAGCACCGTGCGCGGCCCGGCGCCGTAGATCACCGCCGGCACGCCGTGTTCGCCGTAGAGGCGCACGTCGGTGTAGAGCGGCGTGCCGCTGACGGGGATCGACTCGCCGAAGACCGCCTCGCCGTGGCGCTGGATCGCCGCCACCAGCGCCGCGTTGCCCGGCAGCGGCGTGAGCGAGCGTGCCAGCAGCAGGCGGCGGATCTCGACCCGGATGCCGGGCACACGCACTGCGCTGCGCTCGATCAGGGCGCGCACCTCGGCTTCGACTGCGTCGGCGTCTTCTTCGGGGATCATGCGGCGGTCGAGCTTGAGCACGACCTTGCCCGGCACGACGTTGGTGTTGCTGCCGCCTTCGATGCGGCCGACGTTGAGGTACGGGTGGGTGATGCCCGCGACCTGCGAACGGCGCTCGCGCAAGACCGTGTTGTAGGCGTAGAGCGCGGTGAGCAGCCGGTTCGCCGCCTGCAGCGCGTCGACGCCGGTGTCGGGGTAGGCCGCGTGCGAGGCCAGACCGTGCAGCGTGACCTCCATCTGCAGGCAGCCGTTGTGCGCGGTGACGACCTGGTAGCTGAAGCCGGCGGCGATGAGCAGGTCGGGCTTCGTGAGTCCGTTCTTCAGCAGCCAGCCGGGGCCGAGTTCGCCGCCGAACTCCTCGTCGTAGGTGAAGTGGAGTTCGATGCCGCCTTTCAGCGGCGCGCCCAGCGATTCGAGCGCCCGCGTGGCGAAGGTGAAGGTGGCGAAGTCGCTCTTGCTCACCGCCGAAGCCCGGCCGTAGAGCTTGCCGTCTTCGACCTCTCCGCCATACGGGTCGTGGGTCCAGCCTTCGCCAGGCGGTACGACGTCGCCATGCGCGTTCAAGGCGATCGTCGGGCCGCCGGCAGCGTAGGGCCGGCGCACGATCAGGTTCGTGATCGATTGCAGGCCGGCGTCCTCGACCTCGGTCTGCGGCACCACGTGTTTCTCGGCCGGCAGGCCCATCGCGGCCAGCAGTGTCACCGTGGCCTCGGCATGCGGCGCGTTGTCGCCGGGCGGCGTGGGTGTCGGCACACGCACCAGCGCCTGCAGGAACCTCACCTCGTCGTCGAAGTGGGCGTCGATCCAGGCGTCGAGCCTCTCGTAGCTCATGCAAGCTCCTTGGCCAGTTCGTCGAGCAGGTGCTGGAAGGCGCGCACACACAGCTCGGTGTCGTCGTTGCTGATGGCTTCGAGCGGGTTGTGGCTGATGCCGGCATTGGCGCCGCGCAGGAACAGCATCGCCTGCGGCATCACTTCGTGCAACTTCATCGCGTCGTGCCCGGCGCCGCTCGGCATGCAGAAGACCGGCAGACCGCTCGCGCGCACGGCGGCTTCCCAGCGCGCCTGCCAGGCCGGCGCGCTCGGCGCAGCGGCGGCGATCATCGTCCGCTCGAGCGTGAAAGACAACCCGCGCGCGCTGCAGATGCGCTGCAGCTCGGCGCTCACGTCGGCGACGATCGCATCGCGCGCTTCGTTGGTGGTGGCGCGCAGGTCGAGGCTGAACTGGCAGCGCCCGGGCACGACGTTGATCGAGCCCGCCGGCACCTGCAGCATGCCCACGGTGCCGACCACGTGCGGTACGCTGGCAGCACGCTTTTCGACGTACAGCACCAGTTCGGCCACGGCCGCGGCGGCGTCGCGCCGGCGGTCCATCGGCGTCGTGCCGGCATGGCTGGCCATGCCCGTGACTTCGCCGACAAAACGCGCGCCACCGTTGATCGAGGTCACGACGCCGAGAGGCAGGTCGATCTCGTTCAGCACCGGGCCTTGTTCGATGTGCACCTCGACGAAGCCGAGGTAGCGCGCCGGGTCGCGCTCGAGCGCCTCGATCGCCGCCAGCTCAGCCGGAAGCCCGGCAGCCCGCATCGCATCGTGCATGCTCACGCCGTCTGCATCCTGCTGCTCGAGCCAGGCCGGGTCGAAGTGGCCGGTGAGTGCGCCCGAGCCGAGGAAGGTCGCCTTGTAGCGCTGGCCTTCTTCTTCGGCAAAGCCGACCACCTCGAATCCGAAGGGCAGACGGCGGCCGGCACGCGACAGCTCACGCACGCAGGCCATCGGCACGAAGATGCCGAGCCGGCCGTCGTACTTGCCGCCGCTGCGCACGGTGTCGTAGTGCGAGCCCGTGAGCAGCCGTTTCGCGGCCGGGTCGCTGCCCTGGTAGATGCCGACCACGTTGCCGACGGCGTCGATCGTCACCTCGTCGAAGCCGCAGTCCTTCATCCACCCCTGCAGGCGGCGGGCACAGGCCCGGTGGGCTTCGGTGAGGTAGGTCACCGTGAGCTGGCCTTGCTCCTTGAAGCCGGGGTCGCTGTGCGTGGCCAGCTCTTCGGCCCAGTCCCAGACCAGGTTGCCGAGCGTGGGCGTGACGCTGAACTTGTCGTTCAAGCGCAGTTCGGCGATGCGGTGGATGTTGCGCAGGCCCTCGGCGAGTTCGTAATCGGGGTGGTTTGCGAGCCGGCGCTCGAAGGTGGCGATGATCTCCTGCCGGGTCAACCCGGTGCCTCGTGGGCCGCGCACGGCGAACACGAAGGGGAAGCCGAATTTCGCGTTGTAGCGGGCGTTGAGTTGCTGGATGTGGGCCAGCTCTTCGGGCGCGCAGTTCGTCAAGCCGGCACGGTTCTGTTCGTTCGTGCTTTCTGCGGTGAGGGTGTTGCTTTCCATCGCCTTGCCCGCCAGTTCGGGGTGGGCACGCACCAGGGTGACCTGGGTGTCGCGACCGGCCCCGCGCACCGCCTGCACCAACGCCAGCTTCATCTGCGCCAGGCTCTGGAAGGGCCGTTGTTTCAGCGCGGCCGCGGCGATCCAGGGCGAGTGTTCGTACAGGCCGTCGAGCGCGGCGAGCACCTCGGCAGCAGGCGCGTCGTTCAACCACGCCAGCGTGAGTGGAGAAGGGGCGCTCATGGGGTTCCTCCGGCGCCAAAAGGATGCACAGCCTTCCAGTGCCGCGCGATGTCGATGCGGCGGCAGACCCAGACCCGGTCGTGTTTTTCGACGTGGTCGAGAAAGCGTTGCAGCGAGCCGATGCGCCCCGGCTTGCCGAGCAGCCGGCAGTGCATGCCGATGCTCATCATCTTGGGCGCGTCCTCGCCTTCGGCGTACAGCGCGTCGAAGCTGTCGCGCAGGTAGTTGAAGAAGTGCTCGCCGGTGTTGAATCCCTGCGCCTGCACGAAACGCATGTCGTTCGTGTCGAGCGCGTAGGGCACGACGAGGTGCGGCACCGTCTGGCCGTCGGTCCGGGTGACCTCGGTCCAGAAGGGCAGGTCGTCGCCGTAGTAGTCGCTGTCGTATTCGTAGCCGCCCTGGTCGACGACGAGGCGGCGTGTGTTCGGGCTGTCGCGCCCGGTGTACCAGCCCTGCGGCCAGGCGTCGCCGGTCAGTTCCTTCAACAGCTGAGTGGCCAGACCGACGTGGCGGCGCTCGGTCGCTTCGGGCAGGTTCTGGTAGTGGATCCAGCGCAGGCCGTGGTTGGCGATCTCGTAGTCGCTTTCCATGAAGGCCGCGACCAGCTCGGGGTAACGCTCGAGCGCGGTGACGACGCCGAACACCGTGAGCGGCAGCTTGCGTTTCTCGAACTCGCGCAACAGGCGCCAGAGGCCGGCGCGCGAGCCGTATTCGTACATCGACTCCATCGTCATGTGCCGGTTTTCGTAGGCCTGCGCGGTGACGAGCTCGGACAGGAAGGTCTCGGAGGTCGGGTCGCCGTGCAGGACGTTGTTCTCGCCGCCCTCTTCGTAGTTGAGCACGAACTGCAGCGCGATGCGCGCATTGCCGGGCCACTGGGCGTGCGGCACGTTGCGGCCGTAGCCGCGCAGGTCTCTGGGATAGGCTTGGTCTGGGTTCATGTCGGTAACAGCGCCTGGGAGAGATCGGTCACACGCGGGTTCAAGCGCAGGTTGCGCTCGACGTTGCCGAGATGGGTTTCCATCAATCGCACCGCGGCGCGGGCATCGCGCCGCTCGAGGGCGTCGACGATGTCCACATGCTCCTGCTGCGAGTGTTCGGCGGAGTGGGAGGACTGGTACATCAGCGCGACCAGCGAGCAGCGTGCCAGCAGGTCGGCGAGCAGCTTGGCCAGCACCTCGTTGCCGAGCATGCGCGCCAGCACGACGTGGAAGTCGGCCAGCAGGCGTGTTCGCCCGGTCACGTCGGTGCGGCCGACGGCGGCTTGCTCGTGCTGCAGGTGCACACGCAGCTGGGCAATCTGCCGGTCGTCGATCTGTGTGCACAACGCCTTGATCATCGCGCTTTCGAGCAGGCTGCGCACCTCGAACACCTGGCGCGCCTCTTCGACGCTGGGCTGGGCCACGAAGGCCCCGCGCGCCGGTTCGAGCGTGACCAGGTGGTCGCGGCTGAGCCGGTTGAGCGCCTGGCGCACGACGGTGCGCGAGACCTTGAACATTGCACCGATCTGCGCTTCGGCGAGTTTGGTGCCGGGCATGAGCCGGCGCTCGACGACAGCGCTGGTGATCGAGTCGACGATGCGCTGCGTGGTACTGGCGGCGGCCACGCCCTCAAGCGACGCGCCCGCCACCGCCCGCCGCGGACGTGCCTGGGGCGGAACGATCATCTTCAGGTTGGCACGGCTGCGGGCCATGAACAAGGGGGTTGGGGTTCGTTCGTGGTTGACGTGTGTGCCGAAGTGTATACACTTTGCGCGGCCTTGCAACCCCGCTGCAACCAGGAGATCCCCGATGGGACACCTCAGCACCCATGTGCTCGACACCGCCAACGGCTGCCCCGCCGCCGGCATGAAGGTCACCCTGCAACGCGTCGAGCCGGGCGCCATCACGACGCTGAAGACCGCCGTGCTCGACGCGGACGGTCGCGCCGACGGCCCGCTGCTCGACGCGGCGGCGATGGCGGCGGGGCGCTACCGTCTGCTGTTCGAGGTAGCGCCGTATTTCCGCGGCCGCGGTGCGGCGCTGGACGACCCGCCCTTCATCGACACGGTGCAGCTCGACTTCGGCATCGCCAGCGCGGCCGGCCACTATCACGTGCCGCTGCTCGTGAGCCCGTGGAGCTACAGCACCTACCGCGGAAGTTGAGT
>DATDER010000075.1:0-4162 GCA_036523095.1 Rubrivivax sp. | reverse complement strand
GGTGTGGTCATCAGCTACCGACCCAAAAGCGCCATCCGCGATGTCGGCAAGGCACTGGGTTTCTCGCTGGAGACCGTCGATGCCCTTGCCAAGGCGCACGTCTGGTGGGACGGCAATGAGGTCAGGAAGGAGCGGTTTGAAGAGCTCGGCTTGTCGATCGACGACCTGAAGGTGCGCCAGTTGCTGCAGCTGACCGGACAGCTGCTCGGATTCCCGCGCCACTTGAGTCAGCACACCGGTGGCTTCGTGCTGACCAAGGGGCCGTTGTCACGCATGGTGCCGATCGAGAACGCATCGATGGTGGACCGGACCGTGCTGCAGTGGGACAAGGACGACCTCGATGCGCTGGGCCTGTTGAAGGTTGACTGCCTGGCGCTGGGCATGCTGACCGCGATCCGCAAGTCGCTCGAGTTCATCGGCACGCGCAAGGGTTATGTCTTCGAGATGCAGGACATCCCGGCCGAAGACAGCGAGACCTACGACATGGTCTGCCAGGCGGACACGGTCGGTGTCTTTCAGATCGAAAGCCGCGCGCAGATGAGCATGCTGCCCAGGTTGCGGCCACGCTGCTTCTACGACCTGGTCATTGAAGTGGCAATCGTGCGGCCCGGCCCGATCGTCGGCGGCATGGTGTGTGGGCGCCGGATTGAATTTGTCTTCTTTCAGCCGGTCTGAACGTGCGTGTTTCTGCTGACCCGTCTTCTTCGGATCACCGTCTCTGACGGTCTTCTTCAGCTCCGCTGTCCGTCTTCTTCAGACTCCGAATCGACGAGCGTTCGGTCGAGGTGGTCGTCGCGCTCGACAGGTTCGTTCGGGAGCGACGATGGCCAAGGCGGGACAGCGCAAGTGCATGTCGTGCGGGGAGTTTTTCATCCCCGACCATCGCAGCGGTGAGCGCCAGCGGTATTGCTGCGCCGCCGATTGCCGGCGCGCGAGCAAGCTCGCCAGCCAGGGCGCCTGGCTGGCCCGGCCGCCCAACAAGGACTACTTCAGCGGCCCCGTGCACGTCGCGCGTGTGCAGGCCTGGCGCGCCGCGCATCCCGGCTACAGCTGCGGCAGGGTTCGGCCGTCGAGGGCGTTACAAGATCTCTTGCCGCCGCAAGTGCCTGATGCGATTGAGGAATATGCCAATCGTGCCCGGGCTCCCGAGGGGGGTGCGGCCGTGGCGTTACAAGTTCTCTTGAACGCCGAATCGCCTTTGCTGACGGGGCTCGTGGCCCACCTGTTCCACCCGGCGTTACAAGATGACATGGCCAGCACCACCCGGCGCCTCGTACAACTTGGGCGCGACGTCATCAACGGGAGGTGCGGTGAAGGCCGTCAAGCAACTACTTCGGCCCGAGCGGCAACGCCAGATCCCTGCGCAGTTCAGCTGGGTTGACCAGGCGCTCGTCCAGCAGCACTTCATCGACCGCTGCGAGTCGCGATCGGCCGCGCTGTACCTGTTCCTGGTCACGGTGTCCGACGCCCAGGGCCTGAGCTACTACGGCGCGGCCACGCTGGCGCGGCGGCTGCACCTGAGTGACGAGCAGTTCGGCGCGGCGCGCCAGCAGCTCATCGATCTGGATCTCATCGCCTATCGCTCGCCGCTGTACCAGGTGCTGGCCCTGCCGGGGACGGTGGCGGCGCCACGCCCGGCACCGCGTGCGCCGGCCATCACCGGCACCAACACCCGCACCGGCGCCACCACCGCCGGCCAGCCCGTGAGCCTGGCCACGCTGCTGCAGCTGGCGCAGCAGCGCCGTGGTTGACTACGAGACCTACTGCCGCATCCGCGACCACCTGGGGCGCCAGCAACTCACGGTGACGCAGACCGCTCGAGCGCTGGGCCTGGATACGCGCACCGTGGCCAGGTGGGCCGAGATCGAGCAGTTCAGAGCGCGCAAGGCCGTGCCGCGCGCCAGCAAGCTTGACGCCTTCAAGGGCCAGATCGTGCGCTGGCTCGATGCCCACCCGTACAGCTCCCAGCAGATCTACCAGCGGCTGGCCGAGGCCGGCTACGACGGCGGCATCACCGTCGTCAAGGACTACGTGCACCGCATCCGCCCGCGCCGGCAGCCGGCCTTCCTCAAGCTGGACTTCGAGCCCGGCGAGTGCGCGCAGGTCGACTGGGGTGAATTCGGCACCGTCGCTGTCGGCAACACGCGCCGGCGCCTGAGCTTCTTCGTGATGGTGCTGTGCTACAGCCGGCGCATGTACCTGGAGTTCACCGTCTCGCAGGAGATGGAGTTCTTCCTGGCCTGCCACGAGAACGCCTTCGCCGCCTTCGGCTCGGTGCCCGCGCGGCTGATGGTCGACAACCTGAAGTCCGCCGTGCTCAAGCGCCTGGTCGGCGCAGCGCCCGTGTTCAACCCCAAGTACCTGGACTTCTCGCGCCACTGGGCCTTCGAGATCAGCCCCTGCAACGTCGCCTCGGGTTGGGAGAAGGGACGGGTGGAGAACGGCGTGGGCTACGTCAAGAAGAACTTCCTGGCCGGGCAGGAGTTCATCGACTTCTCGGCGGTGCAGCCCGCCGCGCAGTTGTGGGTGGACACGGTGGCCGACGTGCGCGTGCACGGCGCCACGCAGCGCCGACCCGTGGACATGTTCGAGGAAGAACGCACCCACCTCAAGCGGCTGAACCCCGTCGGGTTCGACCTCGCACGCGTGCGCACGGTCAGCGTGAACAAGCAGTTCCGCGTCGCGCTGGACACCAACACCTACTCCGTGCCCTCGCGCCACGTCGGCCAGCGCCTGACCATGAAGGCCTGGGCCGACCGCGTGTGCATCTATGCCGGCGACCAGCTCGTGGCGCGCCACCCGCGCAGCATGCAGCGGCACAAGGACTTCGAGCTTCCCGAGCACGCGCAGCAACTCGTCGTGCAGCGCAAGAGTGCCCGCGAGCAACGCCTGCTGGTGCAGTTCCTGGCGCTGTCGCCGCGCGCGCAGGCCTACCGCGAGGGCCTGGAGGCCAGGCGCGTGAACGCGCGTGTGCACCTGCGCCAGATCCTCGCCCTGGCCGAGATGCACGGCCGCGAGGCCGTGGCTCGCGCCATCGACGACGGTCTGGAGCTGGCGGCCTTCAGCGCCGAGTACATCGCCCACATCCTGGCTGCCCGACGGCGCATCGGTGCCGAGCCGGCCGCCTTGCAGCTCACCCGCAGCGCCGACTTGCTGGAGATCGAGATCCCCGAGCCCGACCTGTCCATCTACGACCGCGATTGAAGGACCGAGAACCATGCGCGCGCGACATACCCACCCCGACGCCCTGTCCGCACAGGCCAAGCTCACCGCGCTGAACCTGCCGTTCATGCGCGAGAACTACCAGCCGCTGGCTCACACCGCCGCCGACAAGCACTGGTCGCACCTGGACTACTTCACCGAGCTGCTCAACGGTGAGGCCGCCCAGCGCGAGGACCGGCGCGTGCAGCGCTGCATCCGCCAGGCCCGCTTCCCCGTGCTCAAGACCATCGACACGTTCGACTGGAACTGGCCCACCAAGATCAACCGGCCGCAGGTCCAGAACCTCTTCCATCTGGAATTCGTGGCCAGGCATGCCAACGTGGTGTTCATCTCCGGCGTGGGCCTGGGCAAGAGTCATCTGATGACGGCCCTGGGCTACGCAGCGTGCCAGCGCGGGCACTCGGTGCTGTTCACCGGCGCCATCGACATCATCAACACGCTGGCCACTGCGCACGCCGCCGGTGGCCTCAAGCGGGCGCTGGCGGCCTACGTCAAGCCCGAGGTCCTGTGCATCGACGAATTGGGCTACCTGCCCATCGACAAGTTCGGCGCCGACTGCCTGTTCCAGATCATCAGCCACCGCTACGAGCGCGGCGCCACGCTTCTGACGACGAATCGCCCATACAAGCAATGGGCAGGGATCTTCAACAACGACGCCACCCTGACCTCGGCACTCCTGGACCGGATGCTGGACCACGTCGAGACCGTTGTGATCGAGGGCAAGAGCTACCGCGGTCAGTCCCACGCCGAGATCTGAAGCCCGCAAGAACCCGCTCGGTCCAGCGCCGGCATCACGCCATTACCGCCGCGATCCCCTCAGCATTTTGAAACCGGCCAAAACTCAGCATGTTCGAACCGGCGCCCACAGCGCCGACCAGCTCGTTGATCGGGGTGTCTTCGGGTAGCGTAGACAGGACGTACTTGCTCGGCTCTTGCTCAT
>DATDER010000074.1:0-23321 GCA_036523095.1 Rubrivivax sp. | reverse complement strand
GGTCCAAGGGGCCGATGCGCCGCCAGCGCTCGTCGCAGCGCTCGCCGTCGCCGCGGCACGAAGTGAGGTCGAGACTCTGCTGCTGGTGCGCGGCGGGGGCTCGCTCGAGGATCTCTGGGCTTTCAACGACGAGCGTGTGGTGCGGGCGGTCGCGGCATCCCCGATTCCCGTCGTGTGCGGCGTCGGGCACGAATCCGACATCACGCTGTGCGATCTGGCGGCCGACCTGCGCGCCGCGACGCCGACCGCCGCCGCCGAGTTGGCCGCACCCCCGCAGCAGATGCTGCGCGCTGCGCTCGACGCGCAGCAGCAGGCGCTGGACCGCGGCGCCCGACGCGCCATCGAGCGCGAGGCCCAGCGTGTGGACCAGCTGGCACGGCGCGCCGGCCGGCCCACCGAGGCGCTGTACGGTCACACGTTGCGACTCGGCGGGCTGGGTCAGCGTCTGGCCGCCGCGGTCGCGCTGCAGTGCCGCTTTGCGGGGCAGGCGCTGCCGGGGCTGGCGCGCCGGCTCCTGCGCAGCGGGCGCGAAGACCTTCTGCGCCGCGCCGAGCGGTTGCGCAGCACGCATGGGCGGCTCGGATCGCTCCATCCGCAGCATGTGCTGCAACGCGGCTACGCCTGGGTCGTCGACGCCCAGGGTCGCCCGGTCATGCGCGCGGCCGGGTTGCAGCCGGGTGACAACGTCGAAGCGGTCTTCGCCGATGGCAGGGCCGAAGCCAGCGTGCGCCAGGTGCGCCTGGTTGCGCCCGGCGGCGCGCAAGACGGCTGACTGTCCGACATCGCGGCCGGCGCCGGCTGCCTACAATCAAAGTCCTAAGCCCGTTGCGGTGCCGCCGAGTGCCCACCGCCCACCCCAACCCACGAGGACCGCCATGGAACACACCTTGCCCGCCCTGCCGTATGCCATCGACGCACTGGCCCCGCACTACAGCCGCGAAACACTGGAGTACCACCATGGAAAGCACCACAACGCCTATGTGGTGAACCTGAACAATCTGCAGAAGGGGACGGAGTTCGCCGACATGGCGCTCGAGGACATCGTTCGCAAGTCGTCGGGCCCGGTCTACAACAACGCGGCGCAGATCTGGAACCACACCTTCTTCTGGAACTGCATGAAGCCGGCCGGCGGCGGCGAGCCCTCGGGGGCGCTGGCCACCGCGATCACCGCCAAGTGGGGCAGCTACGCCGCCTTCAAGGAGGCGTTCACGAAGTCCGCCGTGGGCAACTTCGGCTCGGGCTGGACCTGGCTCGTGAAGAAGGCCGACGGCAGCGTCGACATCGTCAACACCGGCGCCGCCGGCACCCCGCTGACCACCGGCGACAAGGCGTTGCTGACGGTCGACGTGTGGGAGCACGCCTATTACATCGACTACCGCAACCAGCGCCCCAAGTTCGTCGAGACCTTCCTCGACAAGCTCGTGAACTGGGACTTCGCGGCCGCGAACTTCGCCTGACCGATGGCGCGCGGCGTCAGCCCGAGAAGGGCGCGCCGCGCAGCTTGAAGCCGGGCTTGATGCCGCGCTTGGCGAACCAGCCCTGGTTCATCTCCAGCACATAGCGCACGGGTTTGGTCGAACAGTGCGAAGCGTCGGACTTCGGCGCCATGTCGGCGATGTTCACCACCGTGCCGTCGCTGGCGACAAAGGCGGCGCTCAGTGGGAGCAGGGTGTTGCGCATCCAGAAGCAGCGCGGGGCGTCTTCGTCGGAGGAGAAGAGCATGCCTTCATGCGTCGCCATCTCGGTGCGCATCATCATGCCGATCTGCCACTCCTGCGGGCTGCGCGCGACTTCGGCCACGATGTTGTGCATGCCGGCGTTGAGCGTCACCGTCGGCAGCTTGGGCTGAGGGATCGCCTGCGCAGCAGCCACCGCCGCAGACAGGGCCAGCAGGGTGGCGGCAAAGCAAGGCAGTCGGGGATTCATCAAAGCGCTGGGCCTCGTGGGGTCGGGCGACGACAATTATCGGGCGCATGATGCTACCCCGTGGCCGACTCGCCTACTCGCACCCATGACCTCCGCCGTCGCTGAGCCTTCCGCCGGCGCTGCCCTCATCGACGACCCGGCCGAGACCCTGCGTTTCACGACCTGGCAGGCCACGGATTCGCACGATGCCGGCGGGCGCATCGGCCTGTCGTCGTTCCAGCTCTCGGGCCTGCACTGCGGCGCCTGTGCCGGCATCATCGAGTCGGCCGTGGGCACGGTCGCGGGCGTGCTGGGAGTCGACGTCAACGCAGCGGCACACCGCGCCACGGTGCGCTGGGACCCGCGCCTGACCAGGCCCTCGGCCCTCATTGCGTCGATCCAGCGCGCCGGCTACGGGGCTGCGCCCGATTGCGCGGTGTCGGCCCGCGACGCGCGCCGGCTCGAGCACCGCAATGCCGTGTGGCGCCTCTTCATCGCCGCGTTCCTGGCGATGCAGGTGATGATGCTCGCGACCCCCAGCTACGTCGCCGGGCCAGGTGAGCTGGCGCCCGACCTGCGCCAGCTGCTCAACTGGGGCAGCTGGCTCCTGAGCCTGCCGGTGCTGTGCTTCGCCGGCATGCCCTTCCTGCGCGGGGCCTGGCAGGCCCTGCGCCAGCGACGCATCGCGATGGACGTGCCGGTGGCGCTGGGCATCGTCGTGGCGTTTGTCGCCAGCACCGGCGCCACCTTCGACCCGGACGGCGCCTTCGGCCACGAGGTCTACTTCGATTCCTTGACGATGTTCATCGCCTTCCTGTGGCTCGGCCGCTTCATCGAGCAGCGCCAGCGGCACCGCGCCGCCGAGGCACTGGAGGCGGCGCTCGGCGAGCTCCCGGCGGCGGCCTGGCGTGTGGGCATCGACGACAGCGTCGAAGAAATCAGCGTGCAGCGGTTGCGCGTCGGTGACCGCGTCCGGGTACCCAGCGGCGGTGCGATCCCCGCCGATGGCGTGCTGCTCAGCGCGGCGGCGGCGGTCGGCGAGGCGCTGCTGACGGGGGAGTCGCAGGCCCAGGCCAAACGGGCCGGCGACACGCTACTCGCCAGTAGCCTGAACCGCGCAGCACCATTCGAGATGCGGGTCGAACGTGTAGGCGCCGACACTCGCCAGGCGGCGATCGTGCACCTGATGCGCCAGGCGCTGGCCGAACGCCCCGCCGCGGCACGTGTCGCCGACCGCTGGGCCGGCCCCTTTTTGTGGACCGTGCTGTTGCTGGCGGCCGCGGCGGCGGCAGCTTGGAGCGTGATCGACCCCGCACGTGCGGTGTGGGTCGCGGTGTCGGTGTTGATCGTGACCTGCCCTTGCGCGCTGTCGCTGGCCACGCCCGCGACGCTGGTGGCCGCGGCTTCGGGCCTGGCGCGGCGCGGCGTGATCCTGCGCCGGCTCGGCGCCCTCGAGGCGCTGGCGCAGGTGCGCCATGTCTACATGGACAAGACCGGCACCCTGAGCGAAGACGATCTGCAGTCCGCGAGCCTGCACATCGATCTCGACCCCGCATCGCCGTTCTCGGCCGACGCCGCGCTGGCCTGGGCCGGCAGCCTGGCGGGGTGGTCGAGCCACCCGTTGTCGCGTGCGTTGGCGAGCCGGGCCAACACTGCCGGCGGCCTCGCGCCGCCCACGGTCTGGTCGGCGGTCGAGGAAGTGCCCGGCGCCGGGCTGCGCGCACGCGATGCCGAGGGCTGCGAGTGGCGTCTCGGTTCGGCCGCCTGGGTCGGGGAGGGCGCCGACGCCGATCCGAGCGCGGTCTGGATCGGCCGCGGCGGGCGTCGGCTCGCGGCCTTCACCCTGGCCGAGACGCCGCGCCCGGACGCGGCAGAGGCGGTTGCCGCGTTGCGCGCCGGTGGGCTGCAGCTGACACTGCTGTCGGGTGACGGCGCCGCGCGGGCCCAGGCGCTCGCGTTGCGGGTGGGCATCGATCAGGTGATCGCACCCGCCAGCCCGGAGCAGAAGCTGCAGACCGTGCGCGCCGCACAGGCCGCAGGCGCCACCGTGGCGATGGTGGGCGACGGCTTGAACGACGCCCCGGTGATGGCGGCGGCGAATGTCTCGATCGCTATCGGCCACGCGGCGCTCGCGGCGCGCGAAGGTGCCGACGCGGTCATCGTCTCGGGCCGCACGCTCGGCGTCGTCGACACCCGCGCCACGGCGCTGCGCGCGATGCGGATCGTGAAGCAGAACCTGGCCTGGGCCGCAGCCTACAACGGGGCGTGCATCCCGCTGGCGATGGCGGGCCTGCTGCCGCCGTGGGCGGCCGGGCTCGGCATGGCGGCGAGTTCGGTCTTCGTCGTGCTCAACGCGCAGCGTGCCGGCAAGACGACCGCCTGAACAGAGTCCTCGCGATGGATGTGCTGTACCTCCTGATCCCGATCTCCGCCGTACTCGTGCTGGCGATCGTCGCCATCTTCGGTTGGGCCGTGCATGCGGGGCAGTTCGACGATGTCGAGCGCGAGGGCGAACGTCTACTGCAAGGCGAAGCCCCTGCTGTTGACGAATCGCAACCCGCGCAGACCGAGAGCGGGCCCGGACCCGCGTCGAGTCGGGTATCGTCGGTATAAGAGGCAGGAGGATCCAGACCATGCAGAACAAAGCTTCCCATCCCGCGGTTTACGCAGATGCGTCGGTGCGCCTGTTCGCGCTCGCAGCCGTTCTGTGGGGGGTCGTCGGGATGGCGGTCGGCGTCGTCATCGCGGCCGAACTGGCCTGGCCCGACTTGAGCATGGGCATTTCGTGGCTGAGTTACGGCCGCTTGCGCCCGCTCCACACCAACGCGGTCATCTTCGCCTTCGGCGGCTGCGTGCTCTTCGCCACTTCGTACCACGTCGTCCAACGCACCTGTCAGACACGGCTGTTCGCGCCGGGACTGGCGCTCTTCACGTTCTGGGGTTGGCAGGCGGTGATCCTGGCCGCCGCGATATCGCTGCCGCTCGGCATTACGCAGGGCAAGGAGTACGCCGAACTCGAATGGCCGATCGACCTCCTGATCGCGGTCGTCTGGGTCTCGTACGCAGTCGTCTTCTTCGGTACCGTGGGCACACGCAAGGTACGCCACATCTACGTCGCCAACTGGTTCTTCGGCGCCTTCATCATCACCGTGGCCTTGCTCCACATCGTCAACGGCGCGGCGATTCCGGTCAGCCTGACCAAGAGCTACTCGGTTTATGCCGGGGTCCAGGACGCGATGGTGCAGTGGTGGTACGGCCACAACGCGGTGGGCTTCTTCCTCACCGCGGGATTCCTCGGGATCATGTACTACTACATCCCGAAGCAGGCCGAGCGGCCGGTCTACAGCTACCGGCTGTCGATCGTGCACTTCTGGGCCCTGATCTTCACCTACATGTGGGCCGGCCCGCACCACCTGCACTACACCGCGCTGCCCGACTGGGCGCAAAGCGTGGGCATGGTGTTCTCGCTCGTGCTGCTCGCGCCGAGCTGGGGCGGCATGATCAACGGCATCATGACGCTGTCGGGTGCGTGGCACAAGCTGCGCGACGACCCGATACTGAAGTTCCTGATCGTCTCGCTGTCGTTCTACGGCATGTCGACCTTCGAAGGTCCGATGATGTCGATCAAGACCGTCAACGCGCTGAGCCACTACACCGACTGGACCGTCGGCCACGTGCATTCGGGCGCGCTCGGCTGGGTCGGCCTGATTTCGATGGGCGCGCTCTACCACCTGATCCCGCGCATGTACGGCAGGACGGCGATGTACAGCACGCGTGCGATCGAGCTCCATTTCTGGATCGCGACCGTCGGCATCGTGCTCTACATCGCGGCGATGTGGATCGCCGGTGTGATGCAGGGCCTGATGTGGCGTGCCGTCAACCCCGACGGCACGCTGGTGTACAGCTTCGTCGAGAGCGTGAAGGCGACTTACCCGTTCTACGTCATCCGTCTCGGCGGCGGCTTGTTGTACCTGGTCGGCATGCTGATCATGGCCTGGAACACGGTGATGACGGTGCGTGGCAGCAAGGTGGCGATGGCGCCCGTGCCAGCGGTCGTGGCGCACGCCTGAAACGGGAGCAGCGAAGATGGCCCACCAGAATCACTCCCCGACCGGTCACGAGAAGATCGAGACCAGCAATTTCCTGATGATCGTGCTGATCCTGATCGCGGTCGCGATCGGCGGCCTGGTCGAGATCGTGCCACTGTACTTCCAGCGCTCGACCACGCAGCCGGTCGAAGGGCACAAGCCCTACACCGCGCTGCAGCTGGCCGGGCGCGATGTCTACATCCGCGAGGGCTGCTACAACTGCCACTCGCAGATGATCCGCCCTTTGCGTGCCGAGACGCTGCGCTACGGCCCTTACTCCAAGGCAGGAGAGTTCGTCTATGACCACCCGTTCCAATGGGGCAGCAAACGAACCGGCCCCGACCTGCACCGCGTGGGTGGCAAGTACAGCGACGAGTGGCACCGCCTGCACCTGATCTCGCCGCGCTCGCTCGTGCCTGAATCGAACATGCCGGCCTACGCCTGGCTCGAAAACGCGGTACTGGAGCCTGACGACATGGCGCCCAAGTTCAAGGCGCTGCGTGCGATCGGCGTGCCCTACAGCGACGACGAAGTGGCCAAGGCCGGCGACGCAGTCAAGGGCCGGACCGAACTCGACGCGTTGGTGGCTTACCTGCAGGTGCTGGGCACCGCGGTGAAGTGAGTGGAAGGGGAAGCCCCGTGGACATCAACGACCTCCGCAGCATCCTGATACTGGCCGGCCTGCTGATCTTCGTGGGCATCTGCGTCTGGGCCTGGCGCCGCAAACGTCGCGAAGCCTTCGATGAGGCGGCGCTGTTGCCCTTCGCTGACGAAGCCCCGCCGCACGACACCAACTCCCAAGCCAGGGGCCAACCATGAGCGATTTCTTCTCCAGCGGCTGGTCGATCTTCGTCGCCGCAGGCACCGTCCTTGGCCTGCTGGCCTGCCTGGCGCTGCTCTGGGTCGCGAGCCGTCACCGCGTGATGGCGAACGACAATTCCACCGGGCACACCTGGGATGTCGACCTGCGCGAAATGAACAACCCCCTGCCGCGCTGGTGGATGTGGCTTTTCATCATCACGGTGATCTTCGCGGGTGTGTACCTGGCGATCTACCCTGGCCTGGGCGCCTACGCGGGAACGCTCGGTTGGTCCAGCACCGGCCAGCACAAGGCCGAGCAGGACAAGGCGGCGCAGGCGATGGCCCCGGTGTATGCCCGCTTCGTCGCGATGGACGCCGCCGCGCTGGCCAAGGAACCGGCGGCGATGGGCATTGGCGAGCGGCTTTTCCTGAACAACTGCGCGGCCTGCCACGCTTCCGACGGGCGCGGCAGCAAGGGATTTCCGAACCTGACCGATGGCGACTGGCTCCACGGCAACACGCTCGACATCGTCAAGAAGACGATCACTGGCGGGCGCAACGGTGTCATGCCGCCGATGGGCGCCGCGGTCGGCACCGCCGACGACGTGCGCAACGTCGCGCACTACGTGCTGAGCCTGTCCGGCAGCGCCCACGACGCCGTGTCGGCGAGCCTGGGCAAGCCGAAGTTCGTGCTCTGCGCCGCCTGCCACGGCGCCGACGGCAAGGGCAACCAGGCGCTGGGTGCGCCGAACCTGGCGGACCGCGTCTGGCTCCACGGCTGGGGCGAGCAGGCGATCATGTCGATCGTCAACCAGGGCAAGACCAGCGTCATGCCGGCGCAGGGCACGCGCCTCACACCCGAGCAGATCCACGTCCTGGCCGGCTACGTGCTGAGCCTGTCGCAGACCAGCACGGTCGCCGCCAAGTAGGCGCGGGATGGCAAGCGAGGCGGTCTCTCGCCCCGACGACGACGCTGTCGTCAGCATCGTCTCGCTGTACCAGAAGGCCGACAAGATCTACCCGCGCGCGGTCAGCGGCTGGTTCATGCGCTGGCGCTGGGCACTCGTGTTTGCGACCCAACTCGTGTTCTACGGGCTGCCGTGGCTGCAGTGGAATGGCCGTCAGGCGGTGCTGTTCGACCTGGCGGCGCGCCGCTTCTACATCTTCGAGCTCGTGTTGTACCCGCAGGACTTCATCTTCCTGACCGCGCTGCTCGTGATCTGCGCCTATGCCTTGTTCCTGTTCACGGCGGTGGCCGGGCGTGTGTGGTGCGGATTTGCCTGTCCCCAGACGGTCTACACGGAGATCTTCATGTGGATCGAGCGCAAGTTCGAGGGCGACCGTGTCGCCCGCATGAAGCTCGACGCGGCACCTTGGACCCTGGAGAAGGTGGGGCGCAAGGTCGGCAAGCAGGGCGCATGGATCGCACTCAGCCTCTGGACCGGCTTCACGCTCGTGGGCTACTTCACGCCCATCAAGACGCTCTGGGCCGAGTCCTTCACGCTCTCCTTCGGCCCCTGGGAGTGGTTCTGGGTCCTCTTCTACGGTCTGGCGACCTATGGCAATGCCGGCTGGCTGCGCGAGCAGGTGTGCAAATACATGTGCCCCTACGCCCGTTTCCAGAGCGCGATGTTCGACAAGGACACGCTCATCATCAGCTACGACGCCGCACGGGGGGAGCCGCGGGGGTCGCGCTCGCGCAAGGCGGACCCCAAGGCGGCGGGCCTGGGCAGTTGCATCGACTGCACGCTGTGTGTGCAGGTCTGCCCGACCGGTATCGACATCCGCAAGGGGCTGCAGTACGAATGCATCGGCTGTGCCGCGTGCATCGATGTCTGCGACGGCGTGATGGACAAGATGAACTACCCGCGCGGGCTGATCCGATACGCGACGCAGAACAGCATGGCCGGCGGATGGTCGCCGGCGCAGATGTGGCGCCGGGTGCTGCGCCCGCGCGTGATCGTGATGACGGTGATCCTGCTGGCGGTCTGCGCCGCGCTGCTGGCTGCGATCGCGCTGCGCAGCCCCTTCCGCGTCGACGTCGTCCGCGACCGCGGTACGCTGGCCCGGCTGGTCGAAGACGGGCGGATCGAAAACGGCTACAGCCTGCAGTTGATGAACGCGTCCGAGCAGCCGCAGCGTTACCGGGTCAGGGTGTCGGGGCTGCCCGCGGCGCAGATCGTCGGCAACGTTGAAGTCGACATCGGCCCCGCGCAGTCACGCTGGCTGCCGGTGACGGTGCAGATCACGCCCGAGGCGGCAGCCCGGACGGGCCCGGGCGCCCATGCCATCACCTTCGAGATCGAGCGCCATTCGCTCGCTGCCGATCCGGTGGCGAGCGTGACCGAGAAGTCCACTTTCGTGATCCCGAGGTAGCCATGAAGCCGACCCGCAATCGCCTCGAAACCGGCCCGCAACTCCCATGGTGGCGCATCAGGATGGTGTGGGTGGTGCTGGCCGGGCCGGCGATCGTCGTCGTTGCCGGGTTGGCGACCGCCTTCATCGCCGTTCGCGGCGCCGACGAAGTCGTCGCCCACGAAGAACGCGGGCGCTTTGCAGACAAGCCCGCCCTCCAGGGCCGCAACCACGCCACCACGGGCGAGGGCGGCGAACGCCGATGAGCGCGTCGATGCGCACGAGCGAACGGGCGCTGACCGTGCTCTGGCCGGCCTTCGTGATGGCGGGCGTGCTCGAGGCATTGGTGTTCGCGGTTGTCGATCCCGAGCTCATGAGCTGGTTCGGCGGCGCGCCGCTGGGCCTGTCGCGCCAGGCCGTCTACACCATCACCTTCTTCATTTTCTGGGCTGTCATCACGACCGCGAGCGCCATGACGATGCTGCTGTCGTCGTCAGCCGCACCGCCGGTGCCGCCGCGCCGGAGCTGATGATGGAGCTGGCGCTCGTGCTCAGCGCGGTGCTGCTCGGCCTGTCCGGCGCGCCTCACTGCGCAGCCATGTGCGGCCCGACCTGCGCGGCGCTGCTCGGGCGCTCGCCCTCGGGTGCCGCGCCGGTGTCGAACGCGCTCGCGTTCCACGGTGCCCGTGTCGCGGGCTACGCCGCGGCGGGGGCGCTCGTCGCGGGTGGTGCCGCGGTACTGGCGGCGGCCGGAAGCGCCGCACCCCTGTTGCGCCCGCTCTGGACGCTGGTACATATCGCGGCACTGGCGCTGGGCCTGTACCTTCTGCTGACCGGGCGTCAACCGCACTGGATGACCCGCATCGGCCGCGCACGCCCGTCAAGGTCGCCCGCATTGGCTGGCTGGCAGCCGATGCGCGGGCCTGCGCGTGGCGCGGCGGCAGGCTCGGTCTGGGTGGCCTGGCCCTGCGGACTGTTGCAGTCGGCGTTGGTCGTCGCGGCGCTGGCCAACACACCGTCAGGGGGCGCCGCGGTGATGGCGGGTTTTGCGCTGGCATCGGCCGCAGGCCTGCAACTGACACCCTGGATCGCGGCGCGACTGGCCTCCCGCGGTGGTGCGGGCAGGTTCGGCCGCGCCACGGTGCACCTGGCGGGCGCAGCACTGGTGGCGGGCTCGGCGTGGGCTTTCGGGGGCGACGTCTGGAGCAAGGTCGTGGCTTACTGCAGCTGAGCCGAAGCGGGCGACCGCTGCTCCGGCGCAAGCGCGCACGCATAGACTTCGCAGCACGCCGCATCACTCACCTCGAGACCGTCGGAGGGCTTCACCATGTACCAGCACGTCAAGATTCCCGCGGGTGGGAAGAAGATCACCGCGAACGCGGACTTCTCGCTGAACGTCCCCGACAACCCGATCATTCCCTACATCGAGGGTGACGGCACGGGCCTCGACATCACGCCGGTGATGATCAAGGTGGTCGACGCCGCGGTGGCCAAGGCCTACGGTGGCGCCAAGAAGATCCACTGGATGGAGATCTACGCGGGCGAGAAGTCCACGCGCATCTACGGCCCCGACGTGTGGTTGCCGCCAGAGACGCTGGACATCGTGCGCGACTACATCGTCTCGATCAAGGGCCCGCTGACGACACCGGTGGGTGGTGGCATCCGATCGCTCAACGTCGCACTGCGCCAGGAACTCGACCTCTACGTCTGCCTGCGGCCGATCCAGTACTTCAAGGGCGTGCCGAGCCCGGTGAAAGAGCCCGAGAAGACGAACATGGTGATCTTCCGCGAGAACAGCGAAGACATCTACGCCGGCATCGAGTACGAAGCCGAGAGCGACAAGGCGAAGAAGCTGATCAGGTTCCTGATCGAGGAGATGGGAGTCAGGAAGATCAGATTCCCCGACACCTCGGGCATCGGCATCAAGCCCGTGTCGCGCGAGGGCACCGAGCGCCTGGTGCGCAAGGCGATCCAGTACACGATCGACAACGACAAGCCCAGCATGACGCTCGTGCACAAGGGCAACATCATGAAGTTCACCGAAGGGGGCTTCCGGGACTGGGGCTACGCGCTGGCGCAGAAGGAGTTCGGTGCCGCGCTGATCGACGGCGGCCCGTGGATGAAGTTGAGGAACCCGAAGACGGGCAGGGACATCGTCGTCAAGGATGTCATCGCCGACGCCTTCCTGCAGCAGATCCTGCTGCGCCCGGCCGAGTATTCGGTCATCGCCACGCTCAACCTGAACGGCGACTACGTGTCCGACGCGCTCGCGGCGCAGGTCGGCGGCATCGGCATCGCGCCGGGCGCGAACCTGAGCGACTCGATCGCGATGTTCGAAGCCACCCACGGCACGGCGCCCAAGTACGCGGGAAAGGATTACGTCAACCCGGGTTCAGAGATCCTCTCGGCCGAGATGATGCTGCGCCACATGGGCTGGACATCAGCGGCCGACTTGATCGTCAGCTCGATGGAGAAGGCGATCCTGTCAAAGAAGGTGACCTACGACTTCGCGCGCCTGATGGAGGGCGCGACGCAGGTGTCGTGTTCGGGCTTCGGGCAGGTCATGATCGACCACATGTGATCTCGTTTCACGGCCGGCCATAAGGTCCCGCCGCTTGACACGACCGGCGTCGCGCGTTTTCGCCTCCAGAAGTGCCCGCGCACGGACCGTGCGATCGACCATCTCTTTCGCGTCAACGGCTGCAGCCTGGATCCGCTGGTCACGGAGTGCAGCGATGCCATCAGGCCAAAGTCCTACAGCCGAGCTGTCGCACCTGGCATGCAATGGCGTATTGCCGACTAACGGAGCGCGTGATGCCAAGAGCGATATGGAAAGGTGCGATCTCTTTCGGGCTGGTCCACATTCCGGTCGCGCTCTATCCCGCATCCGAAGAGTCCGAGATCGATTTCGATTGGCTGGACAAAAGATCGCTGGATCCGGTCGGATACAAGCGCGTCAACAAGCGCACCGGCAAGGAGATCGACAAGGACCACGTTGTCAAGGGTATCAAGCAGGAAAACGGAACCTACGTCGTGCTGAGCGAGGACGAGGTCAGAGCTGCCTATCCCAGGACCACCCAGACGATCGAGATCGAGGCCTTCGTGCCGGCACAGGACATTTCCTTCGTCTACCTGGAGCGGCCCTACTACCTGGAACCGACAGGACGTGCCGAGAAGGTCTATGCGCTGCTGCGCGAGGCGATGGCCGCCTCGTCGCTGATCGGCATCGCGCGGCTCGTCATGCACACCAAAGAGCACCTCGCAGCGGTCTTGCCTGCCGGCCCGGCGCTGATGCTGGGGACCTTGCGCTGGGCCAGCGAGATTCGCTCGGCGGCCGGACTCAAGCTTCCGCCGCAGGGCACGGGCGCCGCCAATCTGAAGGAAGCCGAACTGAGAATGGCGGCCCAGTTGATCACCGAGATGACGACGTCCTTCGACCCGCGAAAGTTCGAGGACAGGTTCTCCGACGCCATCCGCGGGCTGGTGGCACAAAAGGTCAAGGAGGGCGAGGCCAAGACAGTGCAGCCTCTGGAAGAGGCACCACCCGAGGGTGACTCGAATGTCATCGACCTGGCCGAACTGCTTCGCAACAGCCTGGGCAGGACCAAGGCAGGCGCTGCGCCAAGGAAGGTCCCGAAGCGCAAGCGCGCTTGAGCGATCGGTATGGCACGGCGACGGTGAAGCGTCAGCCGAGCCAGACCGGCAGCCACTGCACGAACGACAAGGCCGTCACGCCCTGCAACAGCGTGTACTGCCAGAACAGGGCGATGTTGTCGAGTGTGGCCCGTTGGCGGTCGGTGATCTGACCGCTCCAGCGTCGCGCCAGCAGGTAGGCGCCCATCACAGCGAGCACGGCGATGTGAAAGCCCTGCCAGGCCAGTAGCGCGGCGACCGTCGCGCTCCAGGCGTTCGAGCGAGGCGCCAAGGCCGCGGCATCGTGCGCCGCCCACCCGATGGCCCACGCCGCTGCGGTGAGCAATGCCGCCATCAGGGTCAGCGCCGCGAACCCGAGGCGGGTGCCGGCCCAGCCGGCGCCGACACCGCGGCGGGTGAGCCAGCCCATCGCCGCGGCGCCCGCGATCGCCAGCCCGATGCTGACCCACACCCAGGAGTCTGCCGGTAGGCGCGCGCCGGGCGGCGGGCACACCTCTGCCAGCATCGACACGTGCAGGTGCGCGAAGGCGAATGACGCAAAGATGCTGGCATCGACGATGATCAGAACCACCGTCGCCCACCAGGAATGCGACCGGAACCCGGCGGCACCGATCGGCAGAGTGCAGTCCTCGGCGACGCGAGCGGTCGTCGCGCCGGGCGCCCGGTCGCCTTGCCAGAGCCATGCCAGCATCGAGGCCATCCCGACCCCGCCGGAGGCCACCGCCACGGCGAACCACTTGACCGTGAGCAACAGGAAGAAGCCCGCCGTGCCCAGGCCGGCCAGCAGCGGCAACCAGCTGTCGCCAGGCAGCACGAGCAGGTGCAGTGGCCGTGCGCGCCGGGGACTGGTGACGATGGTTTCGCGACGACCGGTCACCGTACCGGGCAGCCAGTGCTGTCCGGTCTCGACCTCGGTGGCCAGCGTCGGCCGGCTCCAGAGCGGGTCGCGGGACGCGACCTGCGGGATGCTGCGCGCGCCGTAGTTCCCCGTTGGCAGCCACTCCAGCGTGCCGGCCTGCCACGGGTTGTCGCCGCGTCGCTCGGGGCGCAACCAGGTGCGGGTCGCGTCGATGACAAACAGCAACACGCCGGCGGCGAACACGAACGCGCCGATCGACGACAAGAGGTTGGGCAGATCCCAGCCGAGGAGCGTGTCGTAGGTGTACACGCGCCGCGGCATGCCGAGCAGCCCCGCGATGTGCATCGGGAAGAAGGCCAGGTGGAAGCCGCCGAACATCAGCCCGAAGATCCACCGGGCCCAGCGCTCCGAAAGCGTGTGCCCGTTGACCAGCGGCCCCCAGTGGTAGAGCGCGGCGAACACCGGGAACACGACGCCGCCGATGAGCACATAGTGCAGGTGGGCGACGATGAAGTAGGTGTCGTGCACCTGCCAGTCGAACGGCAGCACGGCGACCATCACGCCGGTCAAGCCGCCGAGCACGAAGGTGAACAGGAAGCCGAGCAGGAACAGCCCGCCACCGCTGCAGCGCAGTCGGCCACGCCACAGTGTGGCGATCCACGCGAACACCTGCACGGCCGTCGGCACCGCCACGACGAGGCTCGCCGCCGATACCAGCAGCACCTTCCAGCTGCCGAGCCCGGCGGTGAACATGTGGTGCGCCCAGAGCGCAAAGCTGATCACGCCGACCGCGATCAGCGCCAGCACCACCGCCCGGTAGCCGAGCAGCGCCGTGCGCGCGAGCGTGGGGATCATCATCGAGACCAGGCCCGCAGCGGGCAGGAAGATGATGTAGACCTCAGGGTGGCCGAAGAACCAGAACAGATGCTGCCACAGCACCGGGTCGCCGCCGCGTGCGGCGACGAAGAACGGCCAGTCGAAGGCGCGCTCCATCTCGAGCAGCGTGGTGCCGGCGATCACCGCCGGAAACGCGAACACGATCATGAAGGCGACGACGAGCATTGCCCACGCGAACACCGGCATCCGTGCCAGCGTCATGCCGGGCGCGCGGGTGAACAGGATGCCGATGATCAGTTCGATCGCACCCGCGATCGCCGAGATTTCGATGAAGCCGATGCCGAGCAACCAGAAATCGGCGCCGATGCCTGGCGAGTGTTCGGCACTGGTCAGCGGCGGATACATGAACCAGCCGCCGTCGGGCGAGGCGTTGAAGAAGATCGTGCAGAAGAACGCGAGCCCGCCGATCGCGTAGGCCCAGAAGGCATAAGCGCTCAGGCGCGGGAACGGCAGGTCGCGCGCACCGAGCATGCCCGGCAGGAGGTAGACCGCGATCGCCTCGACCACCGGCACCGCGAACAGGAACATCATCACGGTGCCGTGCATCGTGAAGACCTGGTTGTAGAGCTGCGGGCCCAGCACCGTGTTGCCAGGCACCGCGAGCTGCGCCCGAATCATCAACCCGAGCACGCCGGCGAGCACGAAGAACAGCAGCGAGGTGCCGATGTAGAACAAGCCGACGTGCGTGTTGTTGACCGCCGAGAGCACCCGCCAGCCGGTTGGGGGCGCCCAGGCACGTTCGAGCGCCGCGAGTTCGCCGGGAGGCCGTGGCAGGCGGTTCGGCAACGCCTGGGAGCGCGTCGTATCGGGCGTCACTTCAGCTGCTCGAGGAAAGCGGCGAGCGCGCCGAGCGATTCGGCATCGAGCCGTTCGTACGACGGCATGCGCACGCCCGGCTTGGACGCCTGCGGGTGTGCGATCCAGTGACGCAGCGACGCAGTGTCCATCGGCAAGGTGCCCGCGGCCAGGTGCAGGCGGCTGCCGACATGCGTCAGATCGGGTCCGATCGAAGCCGCCGGCCACAGTCCCCGCACCGTGTGGCAGACGCTGCAGCGCTGCTCGGCGAACACCTGTGCACCGCGCCGCGCGGCCGGCTCGTGTGGAGCTTCGGCCGGGCGATTCTGCGCTTGCAGCCAGCGCTCGAAGGCTTCGGGCGCCTGCGCGACCACATGCAACGCCATGCGGGCGTGCTGTTCGCCGCAGAACTCGGCGCACTGACCGCGGTAAACGCCGGGCCGGTCGGCCTGTACGCGCAACTGGTGGACACGTTCGGGCAGCATGTCGATCTTGCCTGCCAGCGCCGGCACCCAGAAGCTGTGGATCACGTCGGCACTGGCAAGCCCGAGCGTGACCGCACGGCCGACCGGCAGGTGGATCTCGTTGGCGAGCACGACATCGATCCCGCGTGCGGGCTCGCGGTAACGCACCTCCCACCACCACATGTGCGCGACGACGCTGATGATCGGCTCCCGCGGCAAGCGCGCTGGCGTGAGCTGGTTCGTGCGCCAGACCGTGTAGACCAGCAGCGCCGACAGCACCAGCAGCGGCAGCACCAGGCCGCCGCCAACGATCCACCAGGTTGCCGCCGTGCGATCGTCACCGGCCGGCGGCCGACGGTGGCGCAGCGCCCACATCAGCGCAAACATCACGAGGCAGAACACGACGCCGGCGCCGATGATCAGCACCCACGCCATCTCGGCAATGGTCTGCGCCACCGGTCCCGCCGGGGCCAGCACACCGCTCACCGCAATTGCCCGAGGTAGGCGGCCATGTCACGCGCATCCGCGGGTGGGACGCCCATGTTCGGCATCAGCGTACCCGGGACGACCGACGCCGGGTCGATGATCCAACGCGCCAGTGCAGCAGGCTCGTTCGCCACCCGTCCTGCGATGTAACTGCGACGCCCGTAGCCGTCGAGCGAAGCGGCCGTTCGGCCCTGCGATGCCGCCACACCGGGGATGGTGTGGCAGGTGCCGCAGTGGTAACGCGCAAGCTGTTGCCGGCCCCGCTCGACCTGCAGTGCTTGCATGTCGACGCTCGCGGACCCGCCGCAGGCCCCGATCGCAAGGCTGCATGCCACCGACAAGGCAGCAAAACTGCGTAGCATCGCTTGGTGTGCGTCGGACGCGCGCCTCTTGCATCGTGAACGAGGGACTGTAGTGAAGTGTGATGCCCGACCCGGTTGTCCCGAAGCCAAGCGTCCTGTCGGACAGGCCACCGTCGCCGTCCGGGGGAGTGGCGGCGCATGACACGCATCGTCGGCGCACTCGCTGCGTTCGTGCTGGCCCTCGCGCTCGGCGCAGGGGCCTTCCTCTGGAGTGGCTGGTACGACATCTCGGCCAACGTGCCGCACACCCAGCCGGTATACTCGCTGCTGGAGAAGACCATGCACCGGTCGGTCCGGTTGAGGGCCTCCGGCATCGAGCCGCCGCCGCTCGACGCACCCGCGATGCTGTCGCGGGGCGCCGCCTGCTACATCGCCAAGTGTGTGCAATGCCACGGCGGCCCGGGGGTGGCACAGGCCGAGATCGGCCGCAGCATGCAGCCGCTGCCGGGCCCGCTGGTCGACGCGAGTGCCAAGTGGCGCCCCGGCGAGCTCTACTGGATCACCCGCAACGGCATCAAGATGAGCGGCATGCCCGCCTGGCAACTCCGGCTGCCCGATGACGACCTGTGGGCGCTGGTGGCGTTCATGCGGCGCTTGCCGATTCTGACCGCGGCGGAGTTTCGCGGGCTCGTCGAATCCGGCGTCGCGGCCGAGTGCACGAAGCCGGTCGACACGCCCGCACGGCGCGAGCCCAGTATCGAGCGCGGCCGTGTCGCCGTCACGCAGTATGCGTGCAATGCGTGCCATATCATCCCGGGAGTTACCGGCTCCGACGTGCATGTCGGCCCGCCGCTCGCGGGCATCGCTGGCCGTGGGCTCATCGCCGGAGCGGTGGCGAACACGCCCGAGCAGATGGTGCGCTGGCTCCGCGACCCGCGGAGCATCGACCCGCAGACGACGATGCCTTCGATGCAGGTGAGCGAACAGGACGCGCGCGACATTGCCGCATTCCTGGCGACGCTGCACTGAATTCACGTTCGTCCGGGGCTTGCCCGCCGGCTTTTGGCCACCTGCTCGAGCGCACACGAGAGCTCATGCCTGCGCCAGGAAGACCCCGAACCACTCGCGCGGATCGGACCACCGCCGCACATGCCGCCAGCCTGCATCACGCAGCAGCGATTGGAAGGCGCCGGAGGTCCACTTGTACGAACTCTCGGTATGGATCCGCTCGCCTGCGAAGAAGGGCCGCTGATGCCCGGGCCAGCGCACGAGCAGTTCACGCCGTGCCTCGAGGTGCATCTCGATGCGAGATTCGTGGGCATTGAAGATGGACAGATGCCGCCAGTCCCGTGCCTGGAAGTCGCTGCCGAGAATGCGGTTCGCGTGGCTCAGCAGGTTGAGGTTGAACGCCGACGTCACGCCGATGGCGTCGTCGTAGGCCGCTTGGAGGACTTCGACCGGCTTCAACAGGTCGGCACCAATCAGCAGGGCGCCGCCTTGCGACAAGTGATGTGCCTGGCGCAGCAGTTCGAACGCCTCGGCCGGCGCGAAGTTGCCGATGCTGGATCCGGGATAGAACACCAGCGCCGGACCCTCCACCAGGCCTTGCGGCAACGCCAGCTTCCGCGAGAAGTCCATCGCCACGCCAACCATCGGCACCGACTCGAACCGCGCCTGCAAGGCCGTGACCGACAGGCGCAGATGGGCCTCGGAGATGTCGATCGCCACATATCGAGACGCTTTCAGCGGTTCCAACAGTTGCGAAGCCTTGCTGCAATCGCCAGCGCCCAGATCGATCAACGTGAGGCCCGGCCTCAGCGCTTCGGCGATCTCAGGCAGGCACTTTTCAAGGATCGCAGCTTCGGTGCGCGTCGGGTAGTACTCCGGCAGTTCGGTGATGGCGCTGAAGAGTGCTGATCCCAGCTTGTCGTACAGGAACTTGGGCGACACGGTGGCGGCGCGTTGCAGCAGGCCGGCCTCGAGTTCCACGGCCGGATCGACTTCCCCGCCGGCCGCGATGCGCAGGAACGACGCAGACAAGGGCAAGGTCTCGTTCACGGCATCACGGGGCCGTGCACACCACGCTGCGCTCACGGATCGCACGCCAGACGCAGGCCGCTGAACTGCCAGCGTGCGTCCGCCGGAAAGAAGTTGCGATAGCTCGCGCGGATGTGATCTCGCGGCGTGGCGCACGAGCCGCCACGCAGCACCGTTTGATTGGCCATGAACTTGCCGTTGTATTCGCCGACGACCCCTTCCCAGCCCTGATAGCCCGGGTAGGGCAGGTAACTGCTGCCGGTCCACTCCCAGACGTCGCCGAACATCTGCATCACGCCGTGCCCACCTGCTTGATGTGAAGCCACGGGAACGGGGTGCAGCGACCGCGACTCCAGGAAATTGCCGGCGGCGATGCGCGCAGCCGCCAGAGGCGCGGCCGCATGCTCCCACTCGCTTTCGGTGGGCAAGCGCAGTTTCAAGCCCTGCTGTGCCGCCGACCAGCGCGCGAACGCATCCGCCTCGTACAGGCTGATGTGCGTGACCGGCGTGTGCGGATCCACGGGCACCACGCCGTGCAGCGTGAAACAGTGCGGCCAGGCGTCGGGGGCATCGCTGCCGGCCCGCCAATACATCGGCGCCTGGATGCCGTCGGCGCGCAGCCAGTCCCAGCCTGCGGCGAGCCACCAGCGCGCATCGCGGTAACCGCCGTCGGCGATGAAGGCCTGCCACTCGCCATTCGTCACCAGGCGGTTGCCGAGCGCGTAGGGTTCGAGCCAGGTGCGGTGACGCGGCGTTTCGTTGTCGAAGCCGAACGACACTGCCGCATCGTGTCCGGTCTCGACCAGTCCTCCATCGAAATCCACCCAGTCCAGCGGGGTCGGCGCCACGGTGGCCAGAGGCCATCGCGGCTGGTAGACCGGAAGCAGGGGATTGCATGAAAACAGGTGCAGCAGGTCGGTCAGCAGCAGTTCCTGGTGCTGTTGTTCGTGCTGCAGCCCCAACTCGACCATCCGATGGAGTGCTTCCAAGTCATCGGGCCGTGCCGGAGGGGCATCGAGCAGAGCCATCACCCGCTGGTCGACGGCACTGCGATAGCCCTGGACCTCGGACCGCGACGGCCGGGTGACCAGTCCGCGCTGGGCGCGAGGGTGCTGGTCGCCGATGCCGTTGTAGTAGCTGTTGAAGAGGACCCGAAATGCGGGGTGGTGCGGCGCGAAGTTCGGTTCGAAGCGTTCCAGCACCACGGTCTCGAAGAACCAAGTCACGTGCGCGAGGTGCCACTTGACCGGGCTGGCGTCAGGCATCGATTGAACCTGGCAGTCTTCGTCGCTGAGCGGGTCGGCCAAGGCCTCGGTCTGCGCTCGCACCTTCACGAAGCGCCGGGCCAGCGCAGCAGCCTCGAACCGCTGCCCGGGCGCGGCTGACGGGCGCATGCCAGACCGCAACATCACCTGTGCACCCGCCAGATCGTGTTGCCCACGTCGTCGGCCACGAGCAGACCACCACGTTTGTCGACCGCGACGCCCACGGGCCGACCGAGTGCATTGCCGTCCTCGTCGAGGAAGCCCGTCAACACGTCCAGCGGTTTTCCGCTGGGCACAGGGCCATCGAACGGGACGTAGATGACCTTGTAGCCACTCGGGGGCTTGCGGTTCCAGGACCCATGCTGGCCGACGAACATCCCTCCAACGTCGAAGGGAGGCCCGAGCGCACTGCCCTGGGCGGATGCGAGTCCGAGCGAGGCCGTGTGCGGCCCCAGCGCATAGTCGGGCTTCACCGCGCTGGCAACGAGGTCGGTTCGGGGAGGCGACGGCCGCTGGTCCACAGTCTGTCCATAGTAGCTGTACGGCCAGCCGTAGAACGCGCCGTCGCGCACCGAGGTCATGTAGTCGGGAACGAGATCGGAGCCCAGTTCGTCGCGTTCATTGACCGCCGTCCACAGCGTGTTGCGCTGCCAGGCCATGCCCACCGGATTGCGCAGGCCCCCGGCGTAGATGCGGCCCGCACCGGTGACGCGGTCGAATTCCCAGATCGCTGCGCGGCCCTTTTCGTGCTCCATGCCGTGTTCCGCTACATTGCTGTTCGATCCGACCGATACGTACAGCTTGCTGCCGTCCACGCTCGCGATGAGGCCCTTGGTCCAGTGATGGTTCAGCGGGCCGCCCGGCAGTTCGGCCACCCGTGTCACTGGCCCCGTCGCCTGCGTCGCACCGGTCTGGTACACCACTTTAACCAGCGCGTCGGTGTTGGCGATAAACAACTCGTCGCCGACCAGCGCCATGCCGAAGGGCGAGTTCAGTTTCTCGAGGAAGACCGAGCGGACTTCGGCGCGGCCGTCGCCGTCGGCGTCGCGCAGCAACGTGATGCGGTTGGCGCTGGGCGTGGCAGCACCGGCGCGTTTCATCACCAGGCCCATCACCCATCCCTTGATGCCGAGCAACTCTTTTCGAAGCGGGCGCTCGGGCGCATTGGATTCAGCCACGAGCACGTCGCCGTTCGGCAGCACGTGGACCCACCGAGGGTGGTCCAGTCCTTCGGCAAAAGCCTGCAGCGTCAAGCCGGCCGCAGGCTTGGGCCGGGAGTTTGCCGGCCAAGGCTTTGCCGGCGCAATGTTGACGGTGGGCAGGACGGTCTTCACCGGCTCGGGCAGTTGGGGCGAAGCCCCCGTGCCGGCTTCCACCGGCAGCTTGGCGGCCTCCCCGCAGGCACTGAGCAAAGCGACGGCGCTGCAGATCAAAACGATCTTCTTCAAGCTCATCCGGAAGCACTCTCGTTGCGCGCAGTGAGGACGCTCAATCGCCACGAATTTTGCGGCAAGATTTTCACAACCCTGCCGCGCTCGTACCGCGGTAAATCCGGACGTCACTGGCTGGCCGGCGATGCGGGAGGCATTGGCGCGGGCGGCGTCACGACGGTGGGGGCAGTTTGGGGTGCATCTGCCGGCCGGCGGTCGCAGCCCGCGACCGCCAGGGCGATGCCGAAGGCCAGAAGCGCGATGGGCACTGTCTTCATAAAAGCTCCTTCAGGACGCTACAGGACAACGTTGCGGGGCAAACACCGGGCCCGACATGGCGACTAGTCGCCGGCCGTGCTGGCCGCGATCCCGGGTGACGTCCCGACCCCGCGGCAGAAACCCTTAATCGGCCACCGCCAGGGCCGGGTATTGGCCCAGGCCTTTTACAACACACCCAAACGCCCTGCATCACCGCCGAACGAAACGTGGCCTCCCGCTCCGGTCAGACGACTTCTTCGTTCAGCTCTGCCATGAGTTCGGCCTTGCGTGCAGCCAGTTCCTTGCCGATGGCCATCAGATCCAGCTTGGCCTTCTTGCAAGCGGGAAACAGTTCGTTCTGTTCTTCCTGAACGTGATGGTCGATGTACTCGCCGAGCACGACGACCTTGGCGTCATAGAGTTCGCCGTCGGGCGTCATGCCACGCAACTGCGCGATCAGGTCCTTGGCGCTGGCGTGCTCGACTTCAGCTTCGTCGAGCAGCGCGCTGTCGATGGCGGCCGCGCGCGCGGCCGGGTAGAAGATCTCTTCCTCGATCGTCGCGTGCACCGTGAGTGCGTCGCAGATCTGCATCGCGACGGCCTCGCGATCTGCGGCCGGTGCCTCCGCTTTGCAGAGTTTCTTGTAGTGCCCGAATAAGGCATGCACTTCCTTGTGATCTGCCGTCAGAAAATCTACAGCGTCAGCACGCACACGGGTTGAGGGCTTTTTAACAGCAGCGGTCATTGTGAAACTCCTGAGAACGGGTGTTGAGGGCGCCGTATGAGGCCATCTGTTCGGTCCAGGCGGCCGAACTGAAGCGGCGACGCAAGCTTGAAACGTCCTCGCGTTCCGCCGCGTCGGCTGGCAACGGCAGCGCCTGTAGGACAGGGACTTGGTCACCGCGTGGGCTCATCTGCGTAGGGCGGTGCCTACGCCCGCATACGCTGCGTGCCACTTGGGCCGGCACGGCGCGGTGTCTAAGGTTCGCGTCTTCTCCCGGTGGAGGCACCGTCATGCACATCGATACCGCAACCCACGAGCAGGGGAGCAGTGGCAAGGTCTACAGCTACGAAGCCGACTTCGACGTCCGGGACGACGCGATCGTCTGGAACGCCAGCGTCAGCCAGTCGGGAGCGCCGCAGTGCAGCTTCTCCGGCACTGTCCCACTGACTTCCCCCGCCATTGCCGCGCTGGCCGAGAAGGTCGTGCGCGACGCGATCGTCAAGCGCATCGACAGCTTCGATGACGGCCAAGGCGCCGCCGTCGACGCACGCGGCCGCAGAGCGGAGTTCCCGGGCTGACGCCGCCAGGGCGCGGCCTCAGTGGCCGGAGGCGCCCGAGGCCCCGATGCCGGTCTCGGACCGCACCTGCTGCGCGATGAAGCCGGCGCGGTCCTGTGCGGCGCGCGGACTGCGGTCTAGGATGGAAAACAGCCAGATGCCGACGAAGCCGATGGTCATCGAGAACAGCGCCGGTGACGCGTAGGGGAACAGCGCCGAGCCCTTGGGATTGCCCAGCGTCACCTCCCACACCGATGGCGACACGATGGTCAGCAACACCGACGAGATCAGCCCCAGGAAACCGCCGATCACCGCGCCGCGGGTGGTGCAGTCCTTCCACAGCACCGACATCAGCAAGACCGGGAAGTTGGCCGACGCCGCGATCGCGAAAGCCAGGCTGACCATGAACGCGATGTTCTGCTTCTCGAAGGCGATGCCGAGCGCG
>DATDER010000073.1:0-2535 GCA_036523095.1 Rubrivivax sp. | reverse complement strand
TTCCCGTGCCGCAGTATCGACACCCTTGTGGTCTTCGGCAGCAACGGCCGTGTCTACAGCGTCGCTGCGGCGGGCCTGCCCGGCGGGCGCGGCGACGGTGTGCCGGTGACTTCGCTGATCGATCTGGAAGCCGGGACACAGGCGGCGCATTACCTGGCCGGGCCGGCCGAGGCCCTGCTGCTGCTGGCGAACACCGGTGGCTTCGGGCTGCTCGCGTCGGTCGGCGATCTGGTCAGCCGGCAGCGTGGTGGCAAGACCTTCTTGACCCTCGAAGCAGGGGAGCATGTGCTGCCACCGGCGTCGATCGTGCCCGCCCATGCGCGGGTGGCTTGCCTGTCGCTCGGCGGGCGCCTGCTGACGTTCCCGCTCGCCGAGCTGAAGCGCCAGGCCAATGGCGGGCGCGGCCTGACCTTGATGGACGTCGATGCGAAAGATCCGCTGCTGTCGGTGGCGACCTGCGGCGATACCCTGACCGTGCAAGGCAGCGGCCGTGGCGGCAAGGCCAAGGAGGAAGCGCTGCGCGGCGAGCGCCTGTCGGCGCACGAGGGCCGGCGCGCACGCAAGGGCCGCAAGGTCGACGGGCTGGTGAAGGCCCTGCGCGTCGTCGCCTGACTGTCATGGACGTGAGGCACACTCGCGCTCGCCGTGAAGGCGAGGCAAGGGAGGTGGAGTTGATGGATCGCAGACAGAGTTTGGCCCTGGCCGTGGCAGCCGCCTGGCCCGGTTTGGCGAGGGCGCAGGCCGCTGCGACGCCGCTCCAGTTGATCGTCCCGGTGCCGCCGGGCGGATCGGTCGACCTGACCGGCCGGCTCCTGGCCGAGCACCTGCCGCGCACCCTGAAGCAGCCCGTGGTGGTCGAGAACCGCCCGGGGGCCTCGGGCTCGATCGCCGCGGCCAGCGTCGCCCGCGCCGTCGGCGATCCGAATCAGCTGATGCTGGTGTTCGACTCGCATGTCACGAATCCGCTGGTCTATCCGCAACTGCCGTACACGCTGCACGATTTCACGCCCGTGTCGCGGCTGCTGAGCTTCCCGCTCGTCTTTGCCGTGCCGGCGAGCCTGGCGGTGAACAGCGTCGCCGAATTCATCGCCCTGGCGCGCAAGAAGCCGGGCGCGCTGAACGTTTCGTCCGCCGGCCTGGGCACGCTGAACCACTTGGCGGCCGAGCTGTTCAAGATGAAGACGCGCACACACATCGTGCACATCCCCTACCGCGGCGGCGTGCCGGCGCTGCAGGCGGTGATGAACGACGAGGTGCAGCTGTTCATGGGCAGCTGGGTGGCGATCGGCCCGCATGTGAAGAGCGGGCGCGTGAAGGCGCTGGCGGTCACCTCGGCGAAGCGCTATTCGGTGGCTCCGGAGTTGCCGACGATGATCGAATCGGGCGTGCCCGGCTTCGACGTCGCGACCTGGATCGGTGCCCTCGCACCGGCACGCATCGGCAATGAACGCCAGATGGCGCTGCACGGCGCGCTGATGCAGGCCCTGTCGATGCCGGCCGCGCGCCAGGTGCTAACTCAGCAGGGTCTGGAGTGGGTCGGCAGCACACCGGCCGAGTTCGATGCCTTCATGACAGCCGAGGGCCAGCGTTGGAATGAGCTGGTGATCGCCCAGAAGCTCAGTTTCGGCTGACGCGAAACTGACGGCGAAGTTCCCCGGTCCGCTTGTTGCGGGCTAGTGACAAGCCCTCTACGCGGCGCGCCGCGACCGTCCTAGACTTTCTGCCAGACAGAGGCCGTCACCCGGCCCGCGGCAGGAGACAGCGATCGTGTTGCCCACCAACGTGGCCGATCCGGCCTACTTCCACAAGGTCGTCGATTGCCAATGGGCCTGCCCCGCCCACACCCCTGTGCCGGAGTACATCCGGCTGATCGGGCAGGGCCGTTACAGCGACGCCTACATGGTCAACTGGGTGTCGAACGTCTTCCCGGGCATCCTCGGTCGTACCTGCGACCGGCCTTGCGAACCGGCCTGCCGGCGTGGCCGCGTCGAGGAGGAAAACGCCGCCAAACCCGAACCGGTGGCGATCTGCCGCCTGAAGCGTGTCGCCGCCGACCACAAGGACGACATCACGGGGCGCCTGCCAAAGGCCAAGGCCGCCAACGGCAAGCGCATCGCCTGCATCGGTGCCGGGCCGGCCTCGCTGACCGTGGCGCGCGATCTGGCACCACTCGGTTACGAAGTCACAGTGTTCGACGCCGAGGCCAAGCCGGGCGGTTTCATGCGCACCCAGGTGCCGCGCTTTCGCCTGCCGGAGTCGGTGATCGACGAAGAGTGCGGCTACATCCTGCGGGACAACGTTACGTTCAGGAGCGGCGCGCGGGTCGATTCGATGCGCGAGCTCTTGGCCGAGAGTTGGGACGCGGTGTTCGTCGGTTGCGGCGCGCCGCGCGGGCGCGACCTCGATCTGCCGGGGCGGCGTGAGGCGGCCGCACAGATTCGCCTGGGCATCGACTGGCTCGCTTCGGTGTCCTTCGGCCACGTGAGCGCGGTCGCGCCACGCGTCATCGTGCTGGGCGGCGGCAACACTGCGATG
>DATDER010000072.1:0-5071 GCA_036523095.1 Rubrivivax sp. | reverse complement strand
GGCGCATGGTCGGACGAGAAGACGGTGAACAGGCCATCGGCCAGCGCGTTCCAGATCACCTCCTGGTTGCCCTTGTCGCGCGGTGGCGGGCTGCAGACGCACTTGGCGCCGAGATAACTGTCGTCGATGCCGAGGTCGGCGGCGGTCAGGAACAGGTACTGCGGACAGGTCTCGGCGAAGACCGACAGCCCGTGCGCGCGCGCCCAGCGGATCTGCTCGACGGCCTCGCGTCCAGAGACATGCACCACCAGGATCGGCACATCGACCAGTTCGGCCAGTGCGATCGCCCGGTGCGTCGCCTCGCGTTCGACCAGCATCGGCCGCGCGTGCGCATGGAAGCGCGGCGCGGTGCGGCCGGCGGCCTCGAGGCGCTTGGTCAGCCACTCGATGCAGTCGGCGTTCTCGGCATGCACCATCGCCATCGCGCCGTGCGCACGCGCGACCGCCAGCACGTCGAGGATCTGACCATCGTCGAGCTTCAGGTCGTCGTAGGTCATGTAGATCTTGAACGAGGTGTAGCCCTCGGCGATCAGCGCCGGCAGCTCCTCGTTCAGCACCGCCGGCGTCGGGTCGGAGACGATCAGGTGAAAGGCGTAGTCGACGTGCGCCTTGCCTTCGGCGCGCCGGTGGTAGTCGTCGACGGCGGCGCGCAGCGACTGGCCCTTCTCTTGCGCCGCGAACGGGATCACGGTCGTCGTGCCGCCGCAGGCCGCCGAGCGCGTGCCGCTGTCGAAATCGTCGGCCATCCGCGCCGGGAGCGGCATCGGCTGGTCGAGGTGGCAATGTGCATCGACGCCACCGGGCGTGACGACGCGCCCGCCGGCGTCGATCTCGCGCGCCGCCGGCGACAGCTGCTGACCCAGCGCGACGATGCGACCGCCGGCGATGCCGATGTCGGCATCGAAAACATCGGCCGCAGTGGCGACGCGGGCATTCCGAATGACGAGATCGAGCGGGTTCATGATGGGGATCCTTGCAGCGCATCGAATACGCGCCGCGCTTCGTCTTCGAGCGCCGGGCCGAGCACTTCGACGGGCTGCGTGCCGCTGGCCAGGACCTCGACGCAGTGGAGTGCCAGCTCGTCGGCGCCGGGGCCGGCCAGCGCGGTCATCGTCTCGATCGACAGGCCGAACACCAGCCGACGTACACCGGCCCAGTAGAGTGCACCGGCGCACATCGGGCAGGGTTCACCGCTGGCATAGACCGTGCACGTCGCGAGCTGCGCGCGATCGAAACGGGTCGACGCGTCGCGCATCAGGTTCAGTTCGGCATGGCCGGTGCTGTCCCCGGTCGTTACCTGCGTGTTGCCAGCCTCGAGCAGGACACGGCCCTCGGCGTCGGCGAGCAGCGCGCCGTAGGGTTGGTTGCCGGCGCGGCGTGCCCGTGCGGAAACCGCGATGGCGGCGCGCAGCAGGCGTTCGTCGGTCGGGTTCAATTTCGTCGTCATGGCGCTGGCAGATCAAAAAGCCGGCCCCAGCCGCGGACGCGGCGCGCATCGGCGCCGGCCAGTTGCAGAGATTTCCAGACCACGGTGGCCACGCTGTCGTGGATTGGAATGCCGGTCTCGGCCTCCAGTTCCGCGACCAGGGGCCCGCCGCGCAAGTTGGTGCAGAGGATGACGATCGCCTCCGGGCCAGCGGCGGCCACCTCACGCACCATCGCCCGCAGTCGCTCAGCATCGACTTCGGCAAACGAGAAGTTGTCGCGCAGCCCGAGGTGGCGCTCGGCCACGCACTCGTAACCGTCATTGGCGTAGTTGCGCAGGATCGCGGCCTGCACGTCGTCGAGGTAGGGTGTCACCAGCGCGAAGCGCCGCACACCGGTGCGCTCCAGGATCTCGTTCAAGGCCAGCACCGAGGTACAGGCGGCGATGCCGGTGGCCTCCGCGATGCGGCGGCACAGGCGCCGGTCGGCCTCGAAACCGAGCCAGCTGGCCGAAGTCCCGCTCCAGCCAATCACCTGGACCTTGGCGTGCGCCAGCAATTCCGCGGCACGCAGGATTTCGCTGTCGTCGAACTGGCCCAGGGACTGGGCGCTGAGGGCGATTTCGGTGACGCGAAAGCGCGAGAAATGAGCGCTCGCCTCGGGCAGACCCGCCAGCATCGCCGTGGTCACCGGCTCGAGCGTGGTGTTCGACGACGGCGTCAGCATGCCGAGCAACGAGCGCTGTTCCATGCCGCCTACGCTCCGACTCGATAAGACGTCATCCACACCGGCCTGGCACGCGACAAGGGTGCCGCAACCGGTGCATCGACGACGGCCTGCGCAGCGAGCAGCACGTTGTCGAGCACCGGCACGCCGACTCGCGGCTGCAGACGCCCGGCCAGCCCGCACAGCGCGGCGCCACCCAAGAGGATGCACTCGGCGCCAGCATCGACGCCCCGCGATGCGGCGGCAGCCAAGGCATCGAGGGCCGCGTCGGGATTGGCAGCAATCTGCGCGCCCGTCAGATCGATCGTCTGGATGTCCGCCAGGCGGTCGTCGAGCTCGTGCGCGCGGGCAAAGCGCATCAGCATCGGCGCCCAGGCGTGGCCGCCGGTGACGATGGCGAAGCGGCCGCGACGTCCGGCCGCGATCAGGCTCGCCTGCGCCAGGCCGATGACCGGCACGCCGGCCAGCTCGCGCAAGGCGAGCAGGCCCGGGTCGCCGAAGCAGGCCACCAGCACGGCATCGTGGCCGTCGAAGAAGGCCTCATGGGCATCCAGCACAGCGTGCGAGGCGACGGCGTAGCCGATCTCGTCGGCGATGTACGGGGCACCGAAACGGACGCTCACCCCTTGCCATTGCACTGACGGGAAGGCGCCTTGGCAGGCCCGGACCACGCCTTCGGTCACCGAAGTCGTGGTGTTCGGATTGATCACAAGGCAGCGCTTCACGGGCACCCGCTTACTTAGGTCAACCGAACGAGACGCGTGGCAGCCAGAGCGCCAGGTCGGGCCAGACCACCAGCAGGACGACCAGCACCAGCATCATCAGCAGGAAGGGCAGCGTGCCGATGATCACATCGGTGATCAGTCCCTCCTTGCGGATGCCCTGCACGACATACAGGTTCATGCCCACCGGCGGCGTGATCAAGGCCAGCTCGGCCATCACCACCAAGTAGATGCCGAACCAGACCGGGTCGATGCCCAGCGCGGTGACCAGCGGAAAGACGATCGGGATGGTGCCGATGATCATCGCCAGCGCATCGAGGAAGCAGCCGAGGATCAGGTAGAACACCGTCAGCACCAGCAGCATCACCAGCGGCGAGGTGCCGATCTGGCTGGCGAACTGCGCCAGGGCCTGGGGCACGCCCATCAGGCCGAGCACGAAGTTCAGGTAGAAGGCGGCCGCCGCGATCAGCATGATCATCGCTGTGACCGACACCGTGGTGATGAAGCATTCGTGCAGCATGCCGAACGAGAACTTGCCGTACACAATGCACAGCAGCAGTGCCATCACGACGCCCAGCGCTGCCGATTCGGTTGGCGTGGCCCAGCCGAGGTAGATGCTGCCCATCACGACGACGAAAAGGATCGTCGGTGGCAGCAGGTCCACAAGGCGGCGCAGCCGGTCCTTCAGCGGCGCAGTCGCCGGCTTGGCGCCCGCCAGCGCCGGGTTCCACCAGCAGGCCACCACCACGACGGCCATGAAGAGGCCTGTCAGCAGCAGACCCGGTATCACGCCAGCGGCGTAAAGGCGGCCGACCGAGGTGTTGGTCATCGCCCCGTAAATGATCATGTTGATCGACGGCGGGATCAGGATGCCCAGCGTCGCTCCGGCCGCGATGCTGCCGAGCACCAGGCGCGGGTCGTAGCCACGACCCTTGAAGGCCGGAATGGCGACCGTGCCGATGGTCGCCGCGGTGGCCACCGAGGAGCCCGAGACAGCAGCGAACATCGCCGACGCACCGATGTTGGTATGCAGCAGGCCGCCCGGCAGCGGATTGAGCCAGTCCGAGAGCGAGCGGTACATGCGATCGGTGAAACCGCCACGCACCAGCAGTTCGCCGAGCAGCACGAACAGCGGCACGGCGACCAGCACGAAGTTGTTGGTCGCACCCCAGTACTGGGTGCCGTACTCCAACACCGCTGGCGTGCCGAGGTAAAAAATGGCGCCGGCCATGCTGATCGCGAACATCACGAAGGCCACGTGCAGACCGAGCGACATCAGCCCGATCAGCAGCGCGAAGCCGACCACGGCGGCGGTGAGGTCGATCATGCTGCCCTCTTCCCTTCTGCTTCGTCCTGTGCCGCACGTTCGGCCTGCGCCGTGAGCTCGGCCTCGAGTTCGTCCTGCACGCTGGCCGGGCCGTAGAAGCGGTTGAGATTCGGATCGCCATTGGCGAAAAGCAGCAGCGCGTGTACTGCATAGGCACCGGCGATCAGCGCGAACAGCACCAGCCCGATCAGCCACAGCAACTGCGGCTGCCACAGCGGCGTCTGCAGCGGATTGCTGGCGACGCTTTGAAATTCGATCGATTCGAGCAGCACCGTCGTGCCGCGCCAGGCGGCGAAACACGCGAAGGCGGCCATCGTGACCATCGCCAGAAGGTTGAGCAGGCGTTGCATGCCGCTCGGCATGCGGACCAGGAAGATGTCGACCCGCGTGTGACCGCGCTTGGCCATCGTGTACGACGCGCCGATCACCGCGATGATGGCCAGCACATAACCACCCATGTCGTCGGTGCCCGGGAACGAGTGCGAAAACAGCTTGCGCCCGACGATTTCGACCGAAACCGCCAGCGACAGCGCCAGCACGACGTAGCCGCAGGCGATGGCCGCCAGCCGGGCGACCGGCTCGACGGCCCGGCTGATGGGATCGTCCATGGCGCGCCCCTTACTGGATCTTCAGACCACGCGCCTTGCCGACCGTGGCGTTCCAGGTTTCAGCGCACTTGGGGTCGACCTTGTTGCAGGTCTCCTTCCACAGCGGCAGCACCGAGCTCGACACCGCGGCCTTGATCTTCGCCTCGTCGGTCGGCGTCACTGAGACCATGGTCATCTTGAACTTGGTGCCCTTGACGCAGGGCTCCTTGCCGACGTTGCAGTTCATCGCGTCGGCATTGGCCGTTTCGGCAAGCTCCCACATC
>DATDER010000071.1:0-2003 GCA_036523095.1 Rubrivivax sp. | reverse complement strand
GGCGGGCCCCAAGCCCTGGACCTCAGAGACACGTCGACAAGAACCTGCCCCGTGCGCGAACCGTCGTTTGCACCCGGCAAGAAGAAAGATCACGGAGCCAGGCGGGCCAGCGTGTTTCGCCCCCGCCTTGCTCCAGCGCTCGAAGCAGCCGCCCCGACATGACGCCCGCGTCCACCCACCATTGCCCCGAATGCAGCCCCGGCTCACCGCCGACGCGGCCGCTGCGGACGCAAGCTCGACCGGCGCCATCCGCCGCGGGCAGGGTCGGCGCCGTCAACCCCCGGAGCCCCGCCGCCAGAGCGCAGGCGCCAACGCTGCGAAGCTGAGCGCGCCACTTCCCGCAAGGGAAGCGCCGGTCAGTCGCAGTCCAGGGCGATTCGGTCCATCGGTTCTTCCGTCGTTTCTTGTGCATCGAAAGATGGCCGCCAGCCCGCAAGGGTCGGTGGTCGGTGGATGCGCGCCGCTGAACGCGGCGCACTGCAAGGAGTGCACGAATGAAACGCATGCTGATCAACGCCACGCAGCCCGAAGAGCGGCGCCTGGCGATCGTCGACGGGCAGAAGCTGCTCGACTTCGAGACCGAGATCGAAGGGCGCGAGCAGCGCAAGGGCAACATCTACAAGGCCGTCGTCACCCGAGTCGAGCCGTCGCTCGAAGCCTGCTTCGTCGAATACGGTGAAGACCGCCACGGCTTCCTGCCCTTCAAGGAAATTTCGCGCAACTACTTCCGCGAAGGCACCGACGTCAAGAACGCCCGCATCGGCGACGCCATCCGCGAAGGCCAGGAACTGCTGGTCCAGGTCGAGAAGGAAGAACGGGGCAACAAGGGCGCAGCGCTGACGACCTTCGTCTCGCTCGCCGGCCGTTACCTGGTGCTGATGCCCAACAACCCGCGCGGCGGCGGCGTGAGCCGGCGCATCGAGGGCGAAGACCGCGAGGAGCTGAAGGAAAACCTCGACCAGCTCGAGTACCCCAAAGGCATGAGCCTGATCGCGCGCACCGCCGGCATCGGCCGCAGCGCGCCCGAGCTTCAGTGGGACCTGAACTACATGCTCAAGCTGTGGGAGGCCATCGACGGCGCTTCCAAGGCCGGCAAGGGCGCCTTCCTGATCTACCAGGAATCCAGCCTCGTCATCCGTGCGATCCGCGACTACTTCACCGCCGACATCGGCGAGATCCTGATCGACACCGACGACATCTTCGACCAGGCCCAGCAGTTCATGAACCACGTGATGCCCGAGACGGCCAATCGCGTGAAGCGTTATCGCGACGACGCGGCGCTGTTCAGCCGCTTCCAGATCGAGCACCAGATCGAGACCGCCTTCTCGCGCACCGTCAACCTGCCTTCGGGTGGCGCGATCGTGATCGACCACACCGAGGCGCTGGTCTCGGTCGACGTGAACTCGGCGCGTTCCACACGCGGCACCGACATCGAAGAAACCGCCACCCGCACCAACCTGGAAGCCGCTGACGAAACCGCGCGCCAGATGCGGCTGCGCGACCTCGGGGGGCTGATCGTCGTCGACTTCATCGACATGGAAGAGAGCAAGAACCGGCGCGAGGTCGAGACCCGCCTGCGCGACGCGCTGCGCACCGACCGTGCGCGGGTGCAGTTCAGCTCGATCAGCAAGTTCGGCCTGCTCGAACTGAGCCGGCAACGGCTCCGGCCTGCGCTCAGCGAGGGCAACCACATCACCTGCCCGCGCTGCAACGGCACCGGGCACATCCGCGACACGGAATCGAGCGCGCTGCAGATCCTGCGCATCATCCAGGAAGAGGCGCTGAAGGACAATACCGCCGCGGTGCATGTGCAGGTGCCGGTCGAAGTGGTCTCGTTCCTGCTCAACGAAAAGCGCACGGAGATCACCAAGATCGAACTCAAGCAGCGTGTCACCGTGCTGCTGGTGCCGAACAAGCACCTGGAAACGCCCAACTACAAGCTCGAGCGCCTGCGCCACGACGACCCGCGTCTGGAGAACCTGCAAGCCAGCTACACCATGATC
>DATDER010000070.1:0-2296 GCA_036523095.1 Rubrivivax sp. | reverse complement strand
CGCTGGGTCACGACGCCGGCTTCGCTCCAGACGGTCGCGACCGGCTCGGGCACCCCCGGCAGCGCGAGCAACTCGACTTCGCTCATCGCCTCCAGCTTCTCGGTGTTGATGACCGCGCTGCGCCAGGTCAGCGGGATCGCTCCACCGTTGTAGCCGGTCCCGCCGCCGCGCGGGATGATCGTCAGGCCGAGCTCGATGCAGCCCTTCACCAGCCCGGCCATTTCGGCCTCGCTGTCGGGCGTCAGCACGACGAAGGGCATCTCGATGCGCCAGTCGGTCGCGTCGGTCACATGCGACACCCGAGACAGGCCGTCGAACTTGATGTTGTCCCTGGCCGTGCAGCGGCCCAGCACACGCCGGGTCTGCTTGCGCAGATCCCAGACTTCACGGAAGTGAGCGGCGAAACGCTCGACCGCAGCGCCCGCGGCCGCCAGCAGTTCACCGACCAGCGCGTCGCGCTCGCTGTCGTCGCCCGGCGTGCGGCGCTTCTCGACTTCGCCCAGCCGGTGCTGCAAGGCTTCGATCAGCTGCGCCCGACGCTTCGGATTGTCGAGCAGGTCGTCTTCAAGATAGGGATTGCGCTGGACGACCCAGATGTCGCCGAGCACCTCGTAGAGCATGCGCGCCGAGCGTCCGGTGCGGCGTTCGTCGCGCAGCTTGGCCAACAGTATCCAGGCACGCTCGCCCAACAGCCGGCGAACGATCTCGCGGTCGGAGAACGAGGTGTAGTTGTACGGAATCTCGCGCAGGCGCGGCGCGGCAGATTCTTCGGCGCTGGCAACGCCGGCATGCAGCGGCAAGGGTGCGTTCATCGGATCGGGGTGCCTGCGGTCGACACGTCTGCATCAGCACTCGGGCAACGATCGTACCGCAGTGCAACATCGCGCCCGTGATCAGTCGAAATCGGCACCGTGGACCGGGCACGACGCCGCGGGGTTATCCCCGTTGCCCGCGACCGCGATTCCGTGACAGAAACGAGGTTGTCATCAAATTGGCGCACAGTTGCCGGTCGAGTACCCTCGCGCCCAACGAATTCCTTTCACGGAGTTGTCATGAAACTGCAATCGCTCGCCCTCGTGTCCTTGCTCACTCTGGGTGCCGTCCCGGTCCAGGCCCAGACTGAAATCCAGTGGTGGCACTCGATGACCGCCGTCAACAACGACTGGGTCAACGATCTGGCCAAGGACTTCAATGCCAGCCAGAAGGACTACAAGGTCGTGCCGACGTTTAAGGGCGCGTACGACGTGTCCTTCACCGCCGCGGTGGCTGCCTTCCGCGCCGGCCAGGCGCCGCACATCCTCCAGGTCTTCGAGGTCGGTACCGCGACGATGATGGCCGCCAAAGGCGTCAGCGTGCCGGTGGGCAAGGTCATGAAGGATGCCGGCTACAAGTTCGACCCGGGGGCCTACATCCCGGCCGTCGCGGGCTACTACACCGCCCCGAACGGCGAGATGCTGAGCTTCCCGCTCAACAGCTCGACGACGGTGTTCTACATCAACAAGGACGCCTTCAAGGCGGCCGGCCTCGACACCAGCAAGCCACCGACGACCTGGCCCGAGGTGGCGCTGGCCGCCGCCAAGCTCAAGGCCAGCGGCCACAAGTGCCCGCTGACGATCGCCTGGCAGGGCTGGACCCAACTCGAAAGCTTCTCGACCTGGCACAACGTCGAGCTCGCGACCAAGAGCAACGGCCTTAAGGGGCTCGATGCGCGCCTGGTGGTCAATTCGCCGCTGCACGTGCGCCACATCGAGAACCTGGCCAACATGTCCAAGCAAGGCCTGTTCATCTACAAGGGCCGCGGCAACACGCCGGAAGCCAGCTTCGTCTCGGGTGAGTGCGCGATGATCACGACCTCGTCGGGCTTCTACGGCAACGTCAAGAAGAACGCCAAGTTCGACTTCACCCTGGCCACTCTGCCCTACTACCCCGACGTGCCCGGCGCACCGCAGAACACCGTGATCGGCGGCGCCAGCCTGTGGGTGATCTCGGGCAAGAAGCCGGCCGAGTACAAGGGCGTGGCCGCGTTCTTCGCCTACATCTCGACGCCCGAGGTGCAGTCGGCCAGCCACAAGCGCACCGGCTACCTGCCGGTCACCACCGCGGCCTACCAGCTCACCGAACAATCGGGCTTCTACAAGGAGAACCCCGGCACCGACGTCGCCGTGACGCAGATGATCCGCAAGGTGACCGACAAGACCCGCGGCATCCGGCTCGGCAACTACCTGCAGATCCGGGCCGTCGAGGACGAGGAGCTGGAACAGGTCTGGGCCGGCAAGAAGACGCCCAAGGAGGCGCT